>JAQGHP010000257.1 GCA_028288775.1 Phycisphaerales bacterium
ACGATGATCTTGCGGCCGGTGAGGCCGGTGTCGCCGTGCGGGCCGCCGACGACGAACTTACCCGTGGGGTTGATGTGGAAGACGATGTCGTCGTTCCACAGCCGCTTGGGGATCGTCGGGCGGATGACCTGCTCGATGATCTCGCGCTTGGCCTTTTCGGAGATGACGTCGCGCTTCTTGTCGAGCACGGATTCATCGTGCTGCGTGGAGACGACGACGGTGTGAACGCGGGTCGGGCGCTCGTTGACGTATTCGATGGTGACCTGCGACTTGCCGTCCGGGCGGAGCCAGGGAAGCTTCTTGTTCTGGCGGAGCTTCGCCAACTGCTCGACGATGCGGTGGGCCAGGTGGATCGGCAGCGGCATGAGCATGTCGGTTTCGTCGGTGGCGTAACCGAACATAAGGCCCTGATCGCCTGCGCCTTGTTCGCGCTCGTTGTCCTCGGCCTTATCAACGCCCCGGGCGATGTCGGGGGATTGCGAGTGGATCGCGCTGAGCACGCCGCAGGAGTGATAGTCGAAGCCGATGTCGGGGTGGGTGTAGCCGATCTCCTTGATGGTCTGGCGGGCGATTTCCGCGGCATCGACGTACGCGGTGGTGGTCACTTCGCCAGCTAGGACAACCTGCCCGGTGGTGACCAGCGTTTCGCAGGCAACGCGGGCCTTGGGGTCCTGGGCGAGGATGGCGTCGAGGACGGCGTCGCTGATCTGGTCGGCCACCTTGTCGGGGTGGCCCATCGTGACGGATTCGCTGGTGAAAAGGTGGGTGCTGCGGCGGAATTCGGGGGGCACGGGCGCTCCTTCGCTGAATCAGTAAAATGTAAACTTGGACGCACGGACCCCGGCGCGAGACGGCTGCCGGGACCGAGTGGGCTAAGGGAGAAAACTCTACAAGACACATCGGTCCGAGGCAAGTTGAGCCACGGATTTGTCGGGGGGAATTCCGGGGCAGATGCTTATCGGACACGCTCGGCCGCGGAGAATATTGCCGGGAAATCAGGAGTCCCGCAGGGGCAGCCGGGGTCGCATTTCCCAGTTTCCACAATAGGTCGAAAAGTGGGGAAAAGCGCAGAAATTATCGGCCACACCTAATTTAACAGCAAGTGATCATTTCATTGGTTGGGGGCCGGCTGCGATGCAGGCGGATTCGTGTTCTTGTCCTTCTTGTTGAACAGGTTGCCCAACAGGTCCGCCGGGTTTTGCTGGGCGGGCTGCTGCGAGGGCTGGTTGTTGGGGGTGTTCGGGGCGTTCTTGTCCTTTTTGCCCATAATGTTGTTCAGCAGGTTCTGGGCGTCGGCGGGGTTGGTCAGGTTCTTCTTCAGGTTGTCCTGAACATTGGACTGCACGAGTCCCACGAGATTGAACTGGGGCTTGTTTACGGTGCCGGCCAGTGGGAGCTTCACGCCGTCGCCCATGACCGCGGACAGTTGCTTGCTCGGGGTCATCCCGAACATCGTCCAGGGGAAGTCGGCGGTCATGTGCATCTGGCGGGTATTGAGGGCCACGTCGCCGAACAGGTGGAATGGGCGTTTGCTCTCACCGAAGGCGAGCGTCATATCCTGCGTGACGACGCCGTGCTCGATTTTCACGGTGAAGGTCGGGATGTCGCCGCGAAGACTGGAGAAATTAACGCCGCTGCCGGTGACGCTACCGATCTGTTGGGATATTTGCGCGAGCATCGGGTTGCCGATCTGGATTTGCTTCACGCTCATCGTCATGTCGAGGACGCCGTCGTTGCTGGGGTCGGGCAGAGTCACCGTCGAGTCGATCGGCAGGCGTTCGCACCGGTTGACGATTGCGGTGAGCAGCCCCGTCGCCTGGTTCGCGCCGACGAACAGTGGGTTGTTCACGTAATCGCCAAGGAACGTCGAGGCGAAGAGCGGATTGAGGCTGACGTTTTCGAGGATCTTGGTTCCGGCGGGGATGTTGAGGCGCGGGTGCGCGGTGGCGAGGTTGACGGTCGCGCCGCCCAGCACGAAGTTACCGCCGTTAAGCTTTGCGGGGGCGGGAAGGTTCTGGCCCTCGGGCTTGTCGGCGTAGGCGACGCGCACGTTGCCGCCGGCCAGGGTGAAGGGCAGAGCCCAACCGGTCAGGGTAGCGCCGCCGTGCTCGAAGGAGTCGAGCACGATTTCGCCTTTGGCCTTCAAGGTGGTAATGGCCTGCTCGAAGGGCTTGTCGGCGGGCATTGCGCCGTCGAGGGTGATCTGGCGGGTGTAGTTCCCGGCGACTTTCACGTCTTTATATGATTCCTGCGATTCCTTCGACATGAGCGGCAGCGCCGCGCTCCAGAGCGTAGTGGCGTTATAGATAACGTTGAGGGTGACGTTTTTGAGGTTGCAGGCGTGGCCCGGATCGTCGATCGCGCCGTTGACCTTGATCTCGCCGCCGAGGCCCATGAGGGTGAAGTTGTTGAACTGGAGGGATGCGATCTGCTCCATGACAGTCGGGGTGGGGGCCGTTTTGCCGCCTGTATTCGCGGGGAGATTCGCCGGAATGATCGTGGTCTGGCCGACGATCGCCATGTCGCCGATCGGATCGGGGACGTTGTCCTTGATCAGGGCCAGGGCCTTGCCGACGATCTGCGAGGAAATCACGAGACGGCCGTTGTCGCCGGCGATGTTGACCGTGCCCCCCAGGCTCCCCTTCGCGAGCTTGGTGGGAGGCGTGGGTGCGACCGGCGTGGTGTTGCCGGGCGCTGCGGACTTCGGGTTGGCCAGGGCGAGATAGTAGCCGTGCGGGTCGGCGGACGCCGTGCCGGAGTTGGCGACGGGCTTGAGCGCTTCGGGCGCGGACAGGCTGTCAAGCACGGCTTGCAGTTTTCCCATGTCCGGGACGTTGAAGGTGAGCGTCGTCTTCTTCAGCATCTGCAGCGTGGGCGTGGAGGTGGCATTGGGCCCCTGCCCGTCCTTGAACTGCAGCAGCGTGTCGGCCAAGTGCGCCGTGAAGATGCTGCCGGCGATGTCGGCTTGCGACATGGTCGCGGAGGCGAGATCTTCCGGGGCGCGCAGTGCGAACGTGAGCTTGATATCTTCGTTGTTTAAGCCGGGGGCGTTGGGGACAGTGACGGTGATTTCCCCTATGTCGAGGTTTCCGCCGATGACGAGTTGCTGATTTTCCGTGCCGAAATTAACGGTGCCTTTTGCGATGCCCTTGGTGAGATTTGCGCTGGGGGTGGTGGGTGTGCCGGAGGCGAGGGCCTTAAGGCGGGCGAGGTCGATCCGCCTTACTTCGAGCACGCTCTGGCCTTCGGGCAGGCCCTTTTTCATATCGATCGCGCCGCCGAAATGCGTGTCGATCGTCAGCCCGGCGGGGTCGTTCGTGTCGAGCGACGTGTTGATGTTGCTGACGCGCTGCACGACCTGCCCGTTGCCCCCTTCCAGTGCCGCGGTCGTGATCAGCACAATCTTCGGCTCGCTAAGCGGCGAGCGGTCCTTCATCCCCTCCACTTTCAGATTCGCGAAAGTCAGATTCAGGTTGGCATCCGCGGCGAGCTTTTCACCGGGCTTCGCCTCTTCGGGAATCAGGTTCCCCTTCGACCCTGCCGCAAGGTCCATAGTGCCAGCGAGCTTGAGTTCGCCGAAGTCGATGAACTGGGAAAATTCCTTCTGGAATTGTTCGAGCACGACGTGCACTTTGGCATCGAGATTCGAGAGCGTGGGCGCGTTGACGTTGGCGGTGGCATAGCCGCCATTCGCGCCGGTGCCGGTCGTCATGCCCATTACGATGTTGCGCAGGTCGGGGACCTTCCCCCCGCCGCCCAGGCTCGTGGCCTTGAGCGACTCCTCAATCGGCTCGAGCGCGATCGGCTTGTGGTCGACCGTGTTCTCCCCGGTCACGCCTTTGATCGCGAGCGTCTGCGTGACATCCACCTTCTTGGGGGCAAAGGCCAGGTCGGCCGACTGACTGATGTGGCCGGCCGTGAGCTTGCGGCCTTCCACCATCTTCAACATGTGCGGCAGATCGCGCGCGAGGGGCGCGAGGTCGGCCTCGAAATTCTGGCGCAGCATGCCCGCGCCGCCGGGATCGAGATTGGCCTTCGCGTTGTTCAGCATGCCGGGGGTGAGATCGAGGGCGAGGCTGAGGATCGTCTTGTCGGCGACGAGGGTGATCGCGTCCTTCCCTCCCGCCGGGCCGACGCGGATGCGGTAATTCTCAAAGCCGCCGAGGCCGGGAGACATGTCCACGGTCGTCTTGGGGACGGTGATGGTGACGGCGGTGGCGGAGTAGGTGTCGCCATCGAGGATGGGGCCGCCCAGCTTGAAGTTTTTGGTTTGCAGCAGTGCGTCGATGACGGCGGCTTGGTGGGCGGCGAGACGGATGTTCACGCTGCCATCGGCGAGGCCCGCGAGCGCCGTAACCTTCGGCGGACAGAATCCCAGGACGCTGGCCAACTGGAAAGTCGCGACCCCGACTTTCTGGTCCACGTTCATTTCATCGGGCGCGAGCAGGAGATTGTTCTTCGCGATCTGCAGCTTCCCGTCCACGCTTACCGTGCCCGAGTCGGGCCCGCCGGTGTTTTCGACGACTTGCAGCGAGTTGGTGATTGGCTCATTGATATTCGGAATATTCACTGCGCCCTTGATCGACGTGAACTTCACCATCTGGCTGGTGAGCTGATGCGAGTTGGGGTCAATCGCATCGTTCTGCACGGTGCCGCGGCAATTGACGAGCTGAATGTCGCCATCGACGTCGGGCAATTTTGTAGGTTTGGGAGGCTCAGACTTGGCACCCGACTGCTGGGCCTGCTGTTCCGCCGCTGCCTTGTCCTTCTCAGCGGCCGACTTCTCCTTCTCCTTTTCCGCGGCGGGCTTTTCCTTCGCCAGCTTCGCGAAATTCAGCGTGTGGTCCAGATAGCGCTCGGCGTTGAAGTCGAGCCCGTCCACGACGGTCTTGCCCAGATGGTATTGTCCGCGCACCGCCCCCAGCAGCGAAAGCTGCGTGCTGACGTGCGGGATTTCGAGGATCTGACGGTTTTGGTCGTCGAATACCTTGATCCCGTCCGCCTTGATGCCGCTCGTCCACCCCACCGACCAGTCCGCAACCTCCACGCGGCCATTGAGATTCTGGTTGACCTTCCCCAGCACATAAGAGCGCGCGGCCCCCGTGCTGGCGATCGTCGGAACGAGGGCGAGCAGGATCAGCAGAATCAGCACGAGAACGCCCACGCCGATGAGGACACGGCGAAGCCAATGGTGTTTCCTGAGCTTGGGGGTGGGATGAACGCCGCCGGGCTGATTGGGGCCGGGCGACGGTTGGCGGGCGGGTTGGCCTGGCTGTTCCGGATTCGGGTTGGCGGCGGGGTTGTCCTGTGTCATGGTTCGAGTAGTGGAGAAGGGTTTAGGCTCGCGCCATCAAACTGGCGGAGCGGGGGCGAAACGATAGTGGGCCAGCCCAGCCTCAGCGGCCGGGGCGGTCGAGGCGCGTCATGCCGGGACGCTGAAGGACCGAGGCTTTCTCCCGCGCCGAGGCAAGAATGTCAGACGGGCTCGACCGCACCGCGGAAGCGGGGTCGTCATTGCCTTTCGCGACATTCGCGTTCCCGACGATATTCTTCCCGGCCGGGCGGACAACCGGATCGCCCACGAAACCCAGGGCCGGCTGCTGCTGTTGAAATTTGAATTCATCGAGGGCCAAGAGCTTGGCGCTGGAAGCCCGCATGTTGAGCGTGACATATTTCTGGTCCGCCGACACGGTTGCCTGCACGTCCTGCATGACCCCGGTGTTCACAATGCTGATCTCAGGCGTAAACGCGGAAGCCCCGGGAAAAAAGAACGGCACCTGAGCCCGCGCGCTCTGCGCGAACGCGATCACGCCGGCCACGCAGAAGAGAATTCGCAAACGGTTCATAGTGCTCCCGTATGTTCCAAAACCAGGCTCTGCGGGGTGATCGTCAATTCGACCGCACCGCAACAATCTAAGTGTATCCGCGGAATGCCGATCCGACCATGCGAAATCGGGGTGATTGCCTCGTCGGCCGTCCGCAATGCGGAAAACCGCGAAGGGCGCGAAGACGGATGCGAAGAAAGGCGGGAAGACTTGCGCCAAGGCCGCCAAGGGGCAAAGAACGCAAAGGAATTCTGGGATTCGATTTGCTGGCGGAAATACCAAGTCGAACTGCCGAGGTCACAAGAAAGATCTAAACCTCCCGGCCATTCGCGGCAGCCGGTTTGGGGTGATCTCTGTGGTTCGCTTTTTCCTTGGCTACTTTGCCCCTTGGCGCTCTTGGCGCAAGTCTTCCCGCCTTTCTTCGCGTCCGACTTCGCGCCCTTCCGCGCCGCGGTCTCTTCGACGTTGCAGCCCGGTTGTTCTGGTTTCGGATGCCCGTTAAACTGCCGCGGGTTGAGGGTCGATAATCTGTCGAGCAGGAGTGCGCAGTCACAACAGGGCCTTTTTCATGACACAGTCCAACGGACGGAAACGCGCGCTGATCACCGGGATCACCGGCCAGGATGGCTCATACCTTGCGGAATTTCTGCTGGCCAAGGGGTACGAGGTACACGGGATCGTCCGGCGCAGCAGCTCATTTAATACGTCGCGCATCGAGCACCTGTACGTGGACCCGCACATGCCCGCCGCCCGGGTTTTTTTACATTACGGCGATCTGGTGGACGGCACCGGCCTGCGGGAGATTCTCACCCGCGTGCGGCCCGATGAGGTGTACAACCTGGGCGCGCAGAGCCACGTGCGCGTGAGCTACGATCAGCCGGTCTACACGATGCAGGCGGTGGCGGTGGGCACGATCAACTTGCTCGAAGCCATCCGCGACACCGGGCTGCCTGTCCGCTATTACCAGGCATCCAGCAGCGAGCAGTACGGGAAGGTTGTCGAGACGCCGCAGACCGAGGCCACGCCCTTTTACCCGCGGAGCCCTTACGCGTGCGCGAAGGTGTACGCGCACTGGCAGACGATCAATTATCGCGAGGCGTACGGGATGTTCGCGTGCAATGGGATTCTGTTTAATCATGAATCCCCCCGCCGGGGCGAGACGTTCGTGACCCGCAAAATCACCCGCGCCGCCACGCGGATCAAGGAAGGGCTGCAAAAGAAGCTTTATCTCGGCAACCTCGACGCGAAGCGCGATTGGGGCTTCGCGGGGGACTACGTCGAGGCGATGTGGTTGATGCTCCAGCACCCGACCGCGGATGATTACGTCATCGCGACCGGCGAGACGCACAGCGTCCGCGAGTTTCTCGACGAGGTCTTCGGGCTGCTGAAGCTCGATTGGAACGAGCACGTGGAAGTCGATCCGCGCTATTTCCGCCCGGCGGAGGTGGACCTGTTGCTGGGCGATTCGGGCAAGGCGAAGAAGATCTTGGGATGGAAGCCGCGGGTGACGTTCAAGTCGCTGGCAAAGCTGATGACCGAAGCCGACTGGGACCTCGCCCGCCGGGAAAGATTGATCGCCGAGCACGACAAACAGAGCAAAGCAGGGGTGTCGGAATAGAAGAATTAACCACGAAGGCACGAAGAATTAAGAAGTGAAATTTTAAACTGCTTGCATCCCTTCGTGCCTTCGTGGTTAGTTCCTCCCTTTGCCGAAAATTGAAATCCATGTCTATCTCCATTTCCGATCGCATTCTTGTCACCGGCGGAGCCGGGTTTCTCGGGAGCTTTGTCCTGGAGAAGCTTAAGACCCGCGGCTACTCCGATATCTTCGTGCCGCGGCGGCGCGATTATGACCTCACGCGCGAGGGCGACGTGCAGCGGCTGTTTGCCGAGCACCGGCCCGACGTCGTGCTGCACTTGGCGGCGGAGGTGGGCGGGATCGGGGCCAATCGCGACAATCCCGGCCGCTTCTTCTACGCCAACGCCGCGATGGGGCTGCATCTCATCGAGGCGGCGCGCGTTGCGAAACTCAAGAAGTTCGTGCAGGTGGGCACCATCTGCGCCTACCCGAACCTCACGCCCGTTCCGTTCCGGGAGTCGGAAATTTGGAACGGCTACCCCGAAGTGACGAACGCCCCCTACGGGGTGGCCAAGAAGGCGCTGCTGGTCATGTGCCAGGCCTACCGCGAGCAGTACGGCCTCAATGCCATCTACCTGCTTCCCGTAAACCTCTATGGCCCGCGCGACAATTTCGACCTGCACAGCTCGCACGTGATCCCCGCCCTGATCCGAAAGTGCATCGAAGCCCGCGACCGCGGCGACAAGACCATCACCGCCTGGGGCACCGGCTCAGCCAGCCGCGAGTTCTTGTACGCGGAGGACTGCGCGGAGGGATTGGTGCGGGCGATGGAGAATTACGACTCGCCCGAGCCGATGAACCTCGGCAGCGGCAGAGAAATCAGCATCCGCGAGCTGACCGGGCTTGTGGCAAAGCTCTGCGCGTTCAAGGGGGAAATCGTCTGGGACGCCACCAAACCCGACGGCCAGCCCCGGCGATGCCTGGATGTCAGCCGGGCGCGCGAGGCGCTGGGATTTGTCGCCAACACGCCTCTGGAAACCGGTCTGGCCAAAACCATCGCATGGTATGAATTGCAACGGTCCGGCACCGCTTCTTCCAATTCCCGATAGTGGTCCGACAGTCCAATATCGCTCCGTAACTTTTCAGACAAATTACAGCGGTCTGACCGCCAGAGATGTTTTCACGCCCTCGTGGCACGCGCCCCATGTCCGCGGTTTGCGCGTTGGAAGAACTGGCTACGGCACCAACGGGCCGGGGATCGGGCTGTGCGAAGTGTCGGATGGGTTCATCTGGATGATGCCAAGTCGCCGTGTCAGATTCCCGTCGCCGAAGGGATAGCGCAGGAGGTCCGGCGGGAGCGTGAGCAGCCGGCCCGCGGGGAATTCACGCTCGATCGAACCGTCCGTGGGGAAACAGTCGATTCCGTAATCATATTGCCGGCAATATTCCGTCTTGCGCCCGCGCTTCAGCCAGTTCTCCAGAAAGTCAAAGTCGTTGGCCAAACCATCGGAGTTGATGACGGTGTGGCCGCTGTAGTAGCCGAGGATTCCGGCGCTGCCGGACCAGATTCTGGCGCTCGGCGGCAGATGCTGGGCGGACCAGTGGGCGCCGAGGTAAAGGTTATAGTTCCAGCCGTGGGGAGGCCGGTGGGAAAGTTGCAACTCCGTGGCGGTGATGAACACGACCGCGAAGCCGGCGAATAGCAGTTCGCCGCAGCGCGTGCCCAGGAGCCGCGCCGGGGCGAGAGTGAGATATGCCTGCACGGCAATGGACGCCACCAGCAGCATGAGCGTGGACACCGACGGACGGACGGACGGGTCGTGCGCCAGAAATGCCATTTCGATCGCCACAAGCGCGAACACCGCCACGGCGAGGGCGAGGATGTTCGCGAGGCGCCCGCTCGCGCCCGGCCGGTGCGCCAGCCGCACTACGACGTACGCC
This sequence comes from Phycisphaerales bacterium, assembly GCA_028288775.1. Taxonomy (GTDB): domain Bacteria; phylum Planctomycetota; class Phycisphaerae; order Tepidisphaerales; family Tepidisphaeraceae; genus RYN-428. Next base: position 9,346 of record JAQGHP010000257.1, read on the forward strand.
GCGGCCAGCGCGCCCAGGATGGCCACCATGTCGTGCGTGGGGGCGACGTACAAGGTGATCACCGCGCCGGCAAAGAATACGGGGAGCCCGCGCCGCACGCCGGGCCGGCCATCTTCCTCCCCGCGGTCCGGGGAATGGGCCTGCCACAAAAGTGCGGCAAGCACGAGCGCGGCAAGAACCGTTTGCGGTCCGTAATACCAGGGGGTTTCCGTGAAAGGGAGGAAGAATACCGCCGAGTAAAAAATGTAAGTCGCCGTGCCGCCAACGAAGAAGGGCCAGAGGGGCCGGATGCGGTCGGCGGTACTGCGCCATCC
>JAQGHP010000062.1 GCA_028288775.1 Phycisphaerales bacterium
GCGAGATGCCACGCAGCAGGAAATCGATCACCAACACGTCCATGGGCCGGGGGGGCATCAGCACTGATGCGAATGAAGCGGCGGCGACACCTAAGGCAAAATCGGGAGTAAGAGTAAGATTAGCAGTAAGAGTAGGATCGCGGTCGGAGGGGGCTTTTCTCCGACCGCGATCCTACTCTTACTCCTAATCTTACTCTTACTCGTTTTCCCCTCTTCGACCCGGCGAACACAACTCCTCCCTACAGCTTTCCCCCCCCGCCGTCCGATAAGCGGGATGTCTGCTTGTGTGTCCCGATCGTCGAGAGGCGGAGGCGAGATTGCCGGTATGGCCAAACCGAAGAAGAAAGCGGAGCGGAGAGAAATTCACATCAGCCCGGAGCGGGCGGCGATGCTTCGCCGGTCCGGGATTCACCTGGCAATCGCCTGCGTATTTTTCGGCGCGATCGGCGTGGGGTTCTACTACGTAAAACAGTACGTGGACCGCGAAGTCGCGATGCCCACCGAGCCTCCGACCATTGTCATCAAGAACCGGCCGCACTGGATGAGCGATTTTCTGGTCCAGCGGATCGCCGCCACCGCCCGGCCGGCGGGGCTGCACTCGGCTTACGACCATGACATGCTTGTGCAGGCCCACCACGCGCTGGAGATCAATCCGTGGGTCAGCAAGGTATATGAAGTCCGCCGGGCGTATCGCGAGAAGCCGGGCGACACGCTTGAGATCGACTGCGAATACCGCGTGCCCGTGGCGCTCGTGAAGTGGGGCCTGTTCTATTGGCTGGTGGACGGCAACGGCTTTAAGCTCCCCGAGGCCTACGAGCCGGCGGACGTGCCGAAGATCGTGGTCGTGGATGGCGGCCGCATCGACATCCGCATCATCGACGGCGTCAAACGCCCGCCACCCGAAAAGCCGGGGCAGAAGTGGGTCGGAGACGACCTGGCCGCGGCCCTGGAGATGATCCGGCTGCTCTCCGACAAGCCGTACGCGCAGGAGATCCCGAAGGTGAGCGTCGCGAATTTCGGCAACCCGCGCGAGCCACACGTCGTGCTGCTGACCAAGTACGGCACCGAAGTGCGATGGGGCCGCACGCCCAGTGAACTCGATCGCGAGCCGTTCATGGAAGTGAGCACCGCGCGAAAGCTGGATCGCCTAAAAAGGCTCTATAACCAATACGGCCGCGTGGACGCCGGGCATGTCGGCGGGCTCGACATCCGCTTCGATGACAGCGTCAAATACCCCGGCGACGAGCGCGGCCCAACGCGGACGGCTTCCGGTGGATGATCAGTCGTCCCAGTCGCGCAACCCCCCGCCCGCCCCGATGACCGCGGCCATCCCCCGCTCCCCGGCTCCCTCGCCGAGCATCACCCTTCTTGTGTGGCTGCTCTTACAGATCGGAGCGCTGATGCTGGCGGCCCTGCGCATCCCACTCTGGGCCCACGCCCCGGCGGGAGGCGAATTCCTCGCCTTGGAAATCCTTGGAACGACGCAAATTCTGGCCGGCGCGCTGCTCTTCCCTGTGCTGCTGAGCGATTGGCGATCCACCGTCATGGCCATCGGCGTCGCCTGGCCGATGCTCCTGCTGGCCGGCTTTCTGGCTAACAGCTCAATCGGAACGATGGTTCTCGCGGGCGGGTATGTCAGCGCGTGGCTTCTTGTCCTGGCGATTTGGCGTCTTCCACTTTCCTCCACCAAGCCCCAATTGACCGCCTCCGCGGTCGCCGCGGGGTGGGCGGCGGCGGGTCCGGTGCTGATTTACGCCCATGCCGAGTTCCCCCTCTCCCCTTTGCCTCCCCTTTCCCCCACCATTTACGCCGCCACCGGCCCCATTACCGGGCTTTTCACGCTTCTCAACCCCGACTCGTCACACGGGATCGCCCCCTGGCTCGCTCTCGCCCTCCCTTTCGCCATCGCGGCTGCGTGGGTAACGGCCCGGAAACTAGGCCGTCTGCGAAATCCACACCAATAATTTACCATACTCGTATCAACAAATTGCCGGACGACATTTTGCCTTCCGACAAGTTATCCACAAGTTTCGCACCGGCTTCACACCGACTTAGACACATTTCATCGAAAAAAGGCTCAAAAACCGGCATTTGCTGCGCGGCACCACGCTCTTGAGCGGAAATCTTTCGCCGCAAGAATTTCTATCTTGAATTAGTGGAGGGATGTGGTAGAAATTCCCTATCAGGGGAAGCGAATGGAACGCCTTGGTGAAAGTGGGAATGAAGACCTTTGAGGCACGTGCTCCTATTCGGGTCGTATGACCTGACCATTGACGACAAAAACAGGGTCCTCATTCCCTCAGAAATCCGAAAATCAATCGTTCCCGAGCGTGACGGCGAAGCGTTCTTTCTCATAGTGGGCATCAACCGTCGGCCGTGGTTTTACCCGGAGCGTTACTACGAAGAACTGGTCTTCCAGCAGAAGCCGGAAATTACGCCCGGGGAAGACGCCCTGGCATTCGACCAGATGAACTTCGGGATGGCAAACAAAATCCCGTGGGATAAACAGGGCCGCCTCGTGATGCCTGACAAGATGCTGAAGCGTACGGAAATAAACAAGGAAGTTACACTGGTCGGCAGCAGGGACCACTTGGAATTGTGGAACCGGGCCGACTGGACTGCTCGCGAAGAAGAGCTCGATCGACAAAGAGTGGAGATCGCCCTTCGCGCAAAGCAGGCAAGACAGTCGCCGCAATAGGGAACCAACACCTCTTGGTGCGGCGTATATGGGCAGGCGGCATTTTGCTTCTCCACGGGAGGGAGAAGCGACCCGCCTTCGAAAGTTTGATCGCGAATCTCAGCATTCGTCCCCGGCGGCGCCCGCCGACGTCGAGGACATGATGCCAGCCACATCCAGGGAAGGATAGGGCTTCCGTTTACATCGAAGGACCTACACTACCGACCGGTTACGGATCGGCAGCATGGATGCTGCGTACCGTAACAACCTCCGCCCACAGCGGCACGGATGCCAGCGTGGTGACGGATGGAACGGTCTTCCCGCTCAGGCGGGCGCCACTTGGAAAGTGCGCGATGCGGTAGTGGCACAAGTGCCCTGAGGCGGCGGCGGGTTGTGAGCCGCCCCATTGCACTTGAAAACCGCGGGCCGGCCGCTGTTTGTGGCGAATCAAGGGCGAAGGATCGCCCTCTCGCCGCGAACAGCGGCCCGGCAGCGGGAAGACGCGGCGTCTCTTCACTTTTCGAAGAGACGCAAAAACTAGTGCTACGCGATACTGATGAGTCGTCTCATGGAAGGGGCCCTCGCCTGGAATCGAGGGGCGCACGGACGCCCGACTCTCGGTATCGTCTTAAACTTGTCTGGAGCTTGCTGCCCCCAAAACTTCGCTACTCTTCACGCGCTGCGCACGGGGCAGCCGCCAGAGGTCGCGATCGAAACCACATCGTAGTCGGCCCCCTCTCCATCGGCCACGCAATCGCAGTATAATGAGCGACATCCAGAGGGTTCAACACGAACAAACACCGAACCTCGTTCATTATGCATCCCATTTCAAACAATTGCAAGCACGATTTGGAAAATGCGTCTAATCCCCGTCCCCTTCCCCTGCCCGAGTCGGGCCACGAGCCCGTGCTCCTTGCCGAGACCCTCGAACACCTGAATCCGCAGCCGGGCAAGATCATGGTGGATTGCACCCTCGGCCGTGGTGGACATGCTGCGGCGCTGGCCGCGCGCCTCGGTCCGGGCGGCCTCCTTCTCGTCCTCGACGCCGATCCGCGCAATCTCGACTTTGCCCGCCAGCGCCTCGCCGCCCTTCCCGCTGGCGCGAGCCCCGTTCGATTCTTTCTCGCCAACTTTGCGGAGTTACCGGACGTAACCGCTGCCGCGGGATGCGGGCCGGTGGACGGCATCCTCGCCGACCTGGGCATCAGCACCAATCAGCTCTTCGATGAAGGCTACGGCATGTCCTTCGCGCAGCCGATGCCGCTCGACATGCGCCTCGACCCGCGCACCCCCACTTCCGCGGCCGATATCGTGAACAAATGGAGGGAAGACGATCTGGCCAACGTCCTATATCAACTTGCTCAGGAGCGTTATTCGCGTCGAATCGCCAGAAAGATTGTCGAAGCGCGACGCGATTCGCCGATCACTACGACGGATCGACTTGCCGGGCTCGTGCGCTCGGCTATCCCGTCGCGGGGTGGAGCCCCGGAAAGAATCGATCCCGCCACCCGAACGTTCCTGGCCCTTCGCATGGTCGTGAACCGGGAACTGGAAAACCTCCAATCGTTGCTGCGGCTTGCCCCGCAGCACCTGAAAAGGGGAGGCCGGCTGGCGGTGATCAGCTTTCAATCGACGGAGGACCGCTTGGTCAAGCAGGCGTTTCGGTCGGCGGAGCAGACCGGGCTTCTGAAAGTGCTCACCAAAAAGCCCCTCTCCCCCGCCGACGATGAACTGGCCCGCAACCCGCGGTCCCGCTCCGCCAAGCTCCGCGCCGCAGAAAAGAACTAAAAATCGCTCTGGGGAACGGTCAATTCCCACGCGTCGTTTGCAATTGAATCGAATGAATTGCAAATGACTGATGACCAGGAACTACGAACGAGCAAGAGGTGTGGCATGACTCGTGAGACCAAAATCGGCCTGTTGGTGGGATTGGCGTTCATCATCGTGATCGGCATCCTGCTTTCGGATTACAATCGAATCGAAAACACCCAGGCGCCCCTGACGGCCGTCGGCGACAACGTCCGCGGCGGAGCCAACACGCCCCATAATGGCTCGACCGATAACGCCATTGTCCTCCCTCCGGCACCCGTCGTGCCGCAACACACCGTCCGGACGCGCGAGGAACTCGTCGATTCGCACACGGATGTACACATTGGCCCGGGCAATGGCGGAACCCTGCCGCCCGTCCGCCCGACGCCGCGCACCAACAATGACGACGGGGCCGCTCCCGACAACGAACGCACCGCGCAGAACCCCCCGACCGACAATCACACGGATTCCCCGATCGAGCGTATCGCCCGCGAGAACCACGAGCCGCTCATCCCCCTCAACCCGCGCCCCAATGGCCAGGACCGCGCCCCCGCTCCCCCGACGACGGACGATCATTCCTCCACTGGCCCCCGCCAATACACCGCCGAGGCGGGCGATAGCGTCAGCAAGATGGCGCTGAAGCTCATGGGCGCAAACACCAAGACCAACCGCGAGGCGATTATCGCCGCCAACGCGACGCTCAAGCAGAACCCGAACAACGTGATCGTCGGCAAGGTCTACACGATCCCCGCCTACAAGCCCGTCGCGTCCACCGCCACGGTGGATAACACCCCCCACCCCGCGCCCCCCGCTGCCGCCCCCGTCAATACCGCCCCGCAATATTGGTACACGGTCAAGGAGAACGACAGCCTCTGGCGCATCGCCTCCGAGCAGCTAGGCGACGGCAACGCCTGGGCCGCCATCAAGGACCTCAACCGCGACGTCCTCAAAGGCCACGACGACGTCCGTCCGAACATGAGGCTCCGGCTTCCCGCAAAGCCCATCGCTTCCGCGAACTAAAGTGCTGAGGGAAGGGAAGCCAGAAGCCAGAAGCCAGAAGCCAGAAGCCAGAAGCCAGAAGCCAGAAGCCAGAAGCCAGAAGAATTAAATGCAGATTGCAAAATGCAAAAGTCAAATTGAAATTTGGCGGATTATCCTCACCGCGTAGCGGTCGGACCGAAGGTCCACCCTCCCGCCGCTCCTCATTTTGACTTTTGCATTATGCATTTTGCACTTTGAATTCTCCCCCTTCTGGCTCCCGTTCCCCCAGCACTCAGCACTCAGTACTGGATCCGCCATGATCAAGCTCCTTATCTGCCTTCTCAGCGGGGTCGTCCTAGGCGTCTTCGTCCTTCAGCTCCGCCAACAGCAGCTCGAGCTGGCGCACCAGAATGCCGACCTTCACGACCACATCAAAGCCCAGCAGGCGAAGCTCTGGAACCAGCAGTTGCAGATCGCCGTCAGCACCGCCCCCAGCGCGATCGACAAGACCGTCAGCGGGTACAAGCTGGAAATGATCCCCCAATTCCAACCCCCCACTCTCCACGCGAGCGCCAATCCGGATGAAGAGTAGTCTTCGGACTCGGAGCGCGCGACGCTCACGAGTGCATCCGTAGCCAAGAAACAGACGATTAGGATGAGGATCGAGATTAGGATGATGAGTACGGCGCGCTCCCGGCCGCCCCTCCGACCGCAATCCTAATCTTAATCTTAATCCTAATCTTAATCGTCTGTTCCTCTCCCCCCGCCAAACCCAGCACTCAGCCACTTTTTTTCACCTCCTCCCCCCTCCCAAGCCGATGTGTTTATCGGACCTGGGATTCCACCGATGCAGACTTTCTCGCCTACTCGCGCCGCCGTCGTCTTCGGCACGCTCTGCGTGCTGTTCATCGCTCTCATGGGGCGCGTCGCGTACCTGCAAACCACCGGTCGCCAGCAGACCATCTCCCGCGCCGAGCGGCAGCAGCATCAGACCCTCGCCTGGGAAGCCCGTCGCGGCGGCGTCTTCGACTCTCGCGGCTTCGCCCTCGCCCTCACCATCCAAAAGCTCGACGTCTTCGTCGATCCCAAGTTCATGCAGGAGGTCTACGCCGAGGAGGGCCACACCCTCGTCGAGATGGACGATGCGATTCAGAAGCTCGCCTCGCTGCTTGATAAAGACTCGCTCACGCTCGCGCAGCTCATCGGAGAACGCGGCGACAGCCGTTTCGTCAAGATCGGGCAGGACGTGGACGAAGCCCGCATCAAGGAAATCCTCAAGCTCAACATTCCCGGCATCGGCCTGGTCCCCACCAGCTCGCGCTCCTATCCCATGGGCTCCCTCGCCGCCCATATCCTGGGCGGAACCGGCAAAGACGGCCACGGCCTCGACGGCGTAGAGCTGCGCTTCGACAAGGAACTGGCCGGCAAGGACGGCTGGGAGCGCAAGCTCAAGGACGCCCGCCGACATGCCATCGGCGTGGCCGCGGAGGATTATCTCCCGCCCCAGCACGGCCAACATCTGATCCTCACGCTCGACACGAACATCCAGCTCATCGCCGAGCAGGAACTCGCCGCCGCCTGCATCAAGCACCACGCCAAGAAGGGCGAGGTGGTGGTGATGGACCCTTCCACCGGCGAAGTGCTGGCGCTGGCGAACTATCCGACGTTCGATCCCAATGACCTTGACTCCGCAAGTAATGATCTCCGCCGCGACCGCACGCTGACCGACCCCTACGAGCCCGGCTCGACCATTAAGCCGTTCATCGTCGGCCCCGCATTGCGCTGGCACGTGACGCGCGTGAACGAAGTCTGGCCGATCCCCGGCATCAAGTACAAAACCCCCTACGGCCGCACCATCACCGACGTCCACGGCTACGGCCCGCTCGCCACCTGGGACGTACTGGTGAAATCCAGCAACATTGGCATGTCGATGCTCGGCGAACGAATGGGCAATGAAAAGCTCCACCGCGCCCTGAGCGTCTGGGGCTTCGGCCGCCAGACCGGCATCGAACTCCCCGCCGAGAACCCCGGCAAACTCAACTCCCTCCCCAAGTGGAACAAGTACAGCACCGAATCCGTCGCCCAGGGCTACGAGCTGATGGTCACGCCCGTGCAGCTTTGCCGCGGTTTCTGCGCCTACGCCAACGGCGGAAGTCTCGTCCACCCCACGCTTATCAAGGGCGTGCTCGACAGCGAAGGCCACGTCATCCTCCGCAACAAGCCGACGGATTTGAAACTGCTGCCGGAAGTGGTGGACCCCCACACCGCCGCCGAGATGCGGCAAGTGCTCTGTGACGTCGTCGTCCGCGGCACCGCCACCCACGCGCGCAGCGAAACGTGGAACATCTTCGGCAAAACCGGCACCGCGCACATCAGTGAGCACGGCCAATACAGCCCCACACGGTTCAACAGTTCCTTCGTCTGCGCCGCCCCCGCCGAGGCCCCCCGCCTCGCCGTCGCCTTCATCATCCACGACCCTCAGGGCGAACACTACGGCGGCGCAGTCTCCGCCCCCCACGCCAAACGCCTGCTAGAGCGCGCCCTGACATACATGCAGATCCCCGCCTCCCCCGACCTGCAGCCGCCGCCTGCAAACATCCAGCCGGTCCTCTTCCACGTAGACCCCAAGGCCTACTCCAGAAAGACCAAGACCCAGACCGCCGACATCCACGACTGATGAATGATGCGCCTGAAGGTCACTTACGACATTCGCCCTGCAGCACCCCTCCTCCGTTTCCAGAGCGTCGTTGGGGGCACGTTGTTAGAGCTAGGCATTGGCCTAATCATCGGCTATCACTTTGGACGCCGCTCGCGCGGCTGCGAGCAGCAGTCGGCATTCCCGGTAGGAGCCCCGAAAATAAAGCGGACTCGATTGCCCGCTGATCGCCGCCGGGACTTTCAAATTCAGACACTACCAACCCCCGCAGTTTCGCAAGGTAGAAGTATTTAGTCCCCCCGCATTTGTCATCAATGAACGCCGACGCACCGAACGAGTCTCCCCGCCACCATTCCCAAATTGATAAACATTCGCCCCACAAGACTCCGGGAAAATGCCCGCTCTGCGGCGAACGCGTAGGGCGAAATAATCGCAGCACGCGGCATGTAAGACATTGCGCAAGTTGCGGAGGCACGCTAAACAAGGATGTCGAATGTCCACATTGCAGGACGCGCCGCGTGTGGACCGGACGATTGGGCGCAGTCTGCCACGGCTGTGAAAAGCCAGTCGCCCGGGTGCGGAAATGAGACCGGGAATTTCGATTGCCCCGCCGCTCTCGTCCTGAACAGAGGCGCTGTTCTTTGACCGTTGACCACACAGGGGGCGCGATGGCTTGTCCCGTTTCCCGTTCAACGTGACGGCACGTCTTGCACGAACGCCGGCCAGTGCGCGATGCCGGTTTTCGGGTCGTCTAAGAGTTTCTGAAGTTCCGCGGGGTCCAAGGTCATTACGTGGGCGTCGCCGGCTACCACCGCGATCTTGCCGCCGTGCGAAGGGTGGCGATCCCACAGAAGCGGCGCGTCCGCCATGTTCGGGATTAGCGAAATTTTCAGCCTGACACGCGGCTGGTCCGAGCCATGTGGGTTTCCAGGATCCGCAAATAAGCCCGGTCCGTCCGCAAAATCCCATGGAACCGGGGTAGGATCTCCGCCGTTTTTGCGACGGTGTACCTCGCGGAGCAGATCAATGACGTAGATGTAATTCTTCGACTCCGCCTCGAGAGGGCAGGCTCGAAGCGGCGGCGACGGAAAGTACCGGTCTAATGCCGCGGGTTCGCCCGAGGCTCCGCTGGGCAGGTACAATCGGTTCTCCGCTTCATACTCTAAAATCGCAATCCCGATCCGATGGAGGTTCGCCCGACAGACCGCCGATCGGCCCACATTTGCTGCGGCCGCCAAATCGGCCGCAAAAACCGGGATCGCCAGCAGTTTGAGCGCGACGGCGAATCCCAGGCCCGCCAGGACTGCTGTCACAAGCGTTCCGCGAGGGCTGCCCACCGCGACGCGGTCGGCGGGTAACATGCAACTCAGACAAACCATAGCGCCGACGCCGACGGTGAGCGCTAGCGCGCCCAGCGGCAAACACCACGCCAGGCCCGCAGGAAAACCGGTCCAGCGGATCACCCAGAGTGTGGTGGCCAATAACAGGGCAAGAAGGATCGCATGGACCGCGATCGGCAAAAATACCCAAACCCGAACGCGTTGACCCCGGCCGGACGAATTCCCCAAAACTACAATTACTATTCCCAGGAACAGGCTGATGATCTCGCAACCGACGCCGATCCAATTAAAGC
>JAQGHP010000021.1 GCA_028288775.1 Phycisphaerales bacterium
CCGAGACCACCGTGCCGCTCATGCCGCGGTCGGTGAGATACCGCTCCTGCTCGGGCGTGACGAGAAACAACGCTCCCGTGTTGTGCAGGCGATCAATAATCTCGTGATCGGTCAGCCCCGCGCGGCGCAGCGCCGCCAGCTCATCAAGCGTGATAAACCCGTCACCATTGAGGTCGGCGGTGTTGGACTTGCGCACGTCCTCCGGCCGCGCCGGCGACTGCTCCGCCCGGCGGCTGGCGGCAATCGCCTCCGGGCTGATCGCCGACCCATTAACCTTTTCCGGCACGACCCCGATCAAGTACCCGCCCCCCGCGCCAAGCTGCCCGCCGGTCAGGTCCGCGAAAACGTGCCGCCGCTCGGCGTTCGCCGCGTCCTCGGCGGCCGCGTCCATCCCCGGCATCGTGGTCGGCGGCGTGTGCCGCACCGTGGCGCATCCCAGCGGGGCGAGCATCATCCCGCTCATCACGACCGCAGCCGCCAAATATCGATTTCGCATCGGCATCCCCTTTCCCTTTCTTGTCCGTTCATAAAGGCGATCTCATCCCTGCCAAATAACCAAGCGAACCCCATGCCACCGCCGACATATCGGACGTTGCCCGGACTTGGTGAAAAGGTGTGAAGATTTCGCCTTCGCCGGTCGGATATTTGAGTGTGCCTGACAGCGAAAGCACAACGCCCAGCAAGCGGGGCGGCTAAACAAATGCTCCGCCCGCACCGGGCTTGTCAGCGCGAAGAGCAGGAAATGGAACGGAGAGAGATTCCGATGACCCGAGCCAAGCTGATGTTTTCCCGCAAGCCCCCCGCGCCCCGCGCCTCCCGCCCCGTCCGCGAGGAAGACCTCACGCTTTACCAGGCCATCGTCGGCAAGCCCCCCGTCCTCGACGAGCTGCCGCCAGAATCCCCCGCGCCCCAGCCCCTTCGCCTCGCCACGCAACCGCAACGAACCTGGTCCCCCGTCGTCCTAAGCGTCCGGCTACGGGTCATCTGCAACCAGCACATCGCCGACCACGTCTCCCGCCCCGAGCTCGCCGACTGGCTCCGCCACGTCACCGGCGAAGCCTTCCGCCGACTCGACCAGGCCCAGGCCCGCCTGGCCGCCGCCCGCCCCGCGCCGGTTGCCCGCCGCAAGGTCGAAAGCCGCCCGATCGAGCCGACAATGCACCTTACCCCCCGGCAGTACAACCGCGTCGCCTAGCCGCGCGCACCACACCACCCCTCCCTGTGTGCATTTGGTGCAAAGTGGTGCGCGGTTTAGACGATTGAGCCCAAACCGTCCTCGGAGCAGTAGCAATCCACGAAATGGAGACGGCACGGGCCCATGCCCATGCCATTTTCATTGCCCGTCCGCGTCGCGGGCCCCCGCGCCCGCCCCCCTGACCGATGCCGATGACCGACGCCCCCGCCGTGCGCAAACCCCACCCTCATTTCAAGCCCGCGGCAGCGGTTTTGCCACCCGTTTTGACCGATTTTGACCGATTTTGACCGATTTAAAGGCACTTTTTCTAACAGATTTGATAAATGGAATATGAATGGAGCGGGCCATACCCGCCGGCCGGCGTAGGACGCTCCCCCACGCAAGAACCACGCGAGGCCGCCACGTTGCAAAGGGCATTCAACTCTCCGACCGTGACCGTCGGCTATTTTTCTGGCAGGGAAGGCTGACGGCGACCTTCGCAACCGCATCGCGCTATCGGATCGATTCCAGAACTTGCCCAAAGAGGCCGGAATACTCGTCAATCGTGTTCTTGAGGACCGGTTTATACAAAGATGGTTTACTGCAGGGGAGCGGCGCGTGCGCCGACAGAGGCTGCGGAAAACAAAGGCTACCTGATCGTTCCGTCTTTTCCCCGGAACCCGCCGAGGCTGTCGGCGGAGGCGAGGCCGGGCGCTCGCCGCTGCTCCCGTTCGCCATCTTGGCATGGCATGGCATGGTGGTTGCACTCGCTGCAAACTCTCGACACGACCGGACGCGTTGTCCGCGTGGAGGTCAGGATAGGGGAGGTGTAGCGTGCGGCGGCTTCTTGCGCTGATCGGGATCGGGTCGGTCGCTGGGTTACTGGTCGGCTGCGAAGGGAGCCATGGGACGGCCGCGCCGCCGCAGCAGGGTATGGCGCTTCCGGTGAATGCGGAGCTGGCGCGGGCGAATCAGGGCCCCGACAGGTCGGTTGGCAATCTTGAACTCGTGGCGGAGTTCAACAACCCGATGCAGACGGGCGTAACGGTTTCGAGGTCCGGGCGTATTTTCGTCAACATGCCGCGCTGGTTTGATCCGACGCCGTTTACGGTCGGGGAATTGAAGCAGGGCCAACTCTCCGCTTATCCCGATTCGAACGTCAACCGGTATGATGATTCCGACTACGCCAACACGTTTGTCTCGGTGCAGAGCGTGGTGGTGGACCCGACTGACCGGCTATGGGTGCTGGACACCGGCAGCATCGCGTTGGGCCCGACGCGGCCGAACGGGCCGAAGCTTATAGCGATCGATCTGAACACCAATCGCATCGTTCAGAAAATCATGTTCCCGTCCGATGTGGCGCTCCCGACCACTTACCTGAACGACATTCGCTTCGACCTGCGGCGAGGTCAGGGCGGCATCGCAT
>JAQGHP010000109.1 GCA_028288775.1 Phycisphaerales bacterium
GGGCTGGAGCAGGTCCTTGATGCGCAGGGTCGAGGCATTGGCGTCACTCAGGGCGGCATGGAGTTCGGAGCTGTTCACGGCCAAGGGGGCCGCGGCGCCCTCCTCCGACGGCGAACCGAAGCCCGGGACGGTGTAGCCGCTTTCGTGGAGCGTTTTTCCCATCCCCGAGAGATTGCCAAAGAGGTCGCCCGCCGGGCCGCCCACGCCCGCCGCCAGCGCGTTGGCATAGTCCAGTGGATTGTGTGACGGGTGGCCGTTCAGCAATCCGTTAAGCAGGTTCAGGCCGCCGAAGAGGTCATTGATGGGACCGACGACGGGTCCCGCCAGCGCTTTGGCCGCCAAAGCGCCGGCCAATTCCGCAACCGGATCGCAGTTGGACGGGTTCTCGACGGCGGGCGGATTGGGGACGTCGTCGATGGGGAATTGGGGTGGCAGTTTGCCGGGCGGCAAAACCGTGCCGGGAGGGCCGGGCGTAATGTAAATGGGCGGCAGGATGATCGGGAAATACGGGAAGCCGCCCCCGCCAAAGAGACTGGCGAGGAACCCGGCGACGATGCCCAGGGCATTGCAGACGCGGCCGTTAATCTCGAGGGTCAGAGAGGTTGTCAGCTCATGCTTGATGCCGCCGCAGATCACAAAGTAGGTCGCAGGAACATAAACGGTGCAGGGCGAAGAAGAATTATCCGTCGCGGGCGTCGCTCCACCACTGCTCGCGGCGGGCGCAGCGCCGCGCACCGCGGCCTGGGCCGCTCCGCTGGGCAGGCGGGAGACCATCACGGGCACTGTCACGGAACTCATCGCCGGCACCGTTCCTAGAACCGTCGTCGGCGCGGTGAAGGTGTATTCGGGATCGGTCGGCAGCGTGATCGACACGCCCTGGGCGGCGATCAATCCGTGGTTCGTCACCACGATGTCCATTTGGGCGGATTGGCCGGGAGCCAGCGTGGGGATCTGGTCGGGCCCCGACAATGTCACCACCGGCGCGGGCACTTCAGTCTTGAATGTCGTTTCAAGCTTCACGCTGTATTGGTCGCTGATGGTGGTCGGCGTCACCTGCCAGGTGTAGGTGACGAGTTGATTGAGGAGGAAGACTTCCCCGACGTTGGTGATGCCCGGCACGACCGTGAGCGAGGCGCGGTACGTGTCGTGGTCGGGGGCGCTGACCTGCAACACGTACTGGCCCGCCGGCACCGCGGTGATGGTGGCCAGGCCGTCGGCGTTGCTCGTGCCGGTGGCGATCACGTGCGAGTTGTCGTACGGGTCCAGCAGGCTCACCGAAGCCCCGGCAACGCGCGGCGCGCCGGAGGCGTTAAACGTGAAGATGTCGTCAACAATAATCTGCACATCGCCGACGGCGCTGCTGATGGCGGTGAAGGTGTAGGGGATGGACAGCCCTGTACCGTCGTAGTTGAGCGCGAGCGTGCCGGTGTACTGCCCCAAGGCAAGGTTGGCGGCCGGGCTGAGCGCGAGGGTGACGGTGGCACTTTGGCCCGGAGCAAGGGAAGGAATCGTCGCGGCGGATGCCAGCGATAGGTAGGAGGCGTTGGGCAAAAGTATTTGAACGTCCCCGCTCGCCGCGCCGCCGTTGTTGGTCACCTGGAACGATACCAGCGTCTGCTGTCCCACGAGCATTCCGGCGTTGAGGTAGGTGGGGTTCAGAACCAGCTGAGGCGTGGTGGCGACGAGCGTGACGTTGATCGGGATGTCCAGCACCGCGCCTTCGGCGCTGGTGATGTGGAGCAGCACCGTTCCCGTGGTCCCGCCGCCGCCAGCGGCACTGAGCGTGTAGGAGAGGGTGGTTTGACCCGAGCCGGCCAGCGTGGACGCGACAGTGAGATGCGCGTTCAACGCCGCCGGTCCGCCCAAGGCGACGGCGGTGATGCCGCTCAGGTCCGACGTGCCGAGGTTGGTCAGCGTGATCTGCCCGTCGAGCGGCGTGCCGACCTGCACCCGCAGGCTGTCGTGCGAGGGGTTCGCGCCGATTCCGACGATGGTGAATTGTCCCTGCGACGCCCCGACCGGCGCGCCGGGATATCCGGCGGTGATCGAATACGTGCCGGTTTCCAACGGGAAGGGGAGGAATGTCGTCGAATAGTTGCCGTTGCCATCCGTGGTCGCGGTGAGCGTGCGGACCAATCCGGATGAAGTGACGTAAGCCGCGACGGGAACATTCGCCGCGGGGAGGTTCGAGCCGCGGAGGCTGGCGTGCCCGCTCAGGACGATCGCCGTCCCGTTTGCGACGGGGCCGGTCAAGGTCGTGAATACCGTGGCGTTGTACGGCGCCGTCACATCGAGCGGTTGGGGGCTGCTCAGCGTATTGTTATTGAAACTCAGCTCCTGAACGTCTTGGCCCGAGTCGGCGACGATGCGCACGCTGTAATGGCCTGGCGCGGTGGGAAGGGTGATGGTTTGCGTCTGGGAGTAACTTCCGCCCGCCGTCAGTTCGGCGTTGAAAGAGATGGTGTCGATCAGCCCTCCACCGGTGCCGCCGTCGGTGGGGTCGAGGTAGATCTGGTCGTTCCACGGACCGCCTGCCCGATAGAGCCCGTTGTTGACGATCGTGAAGCTTATTTGCGCGATCGATCCGGCATCCGCCGAGGCCGGGGCAAAGACGTTTGTGACGACAAGATCCGGGAGATTCACGCTGGTGACGCCGATGCGGGCGATGGCGTTTTCGAATCCGGTCGCGCTGGCGACAATCGAGGCGAATTGCTCGCCGTCGGGGAGATTGTCATCGACGCCGGTGATGACGAAATTCGCCGAGGCCTGGCCGGCGGGGATGATGACGGATATCGGCACCGTGGCATGCGTGGTGTCGCTGCTGGCCAGCATCACCGTCAGCGGCGCGGCGGTGGCGGTGTTGCGGCTGACCGTCGCCAATGTGGTGCCGCCCTGTCCGATCGCGGCCACGGGCAGGCTGATCGACAGCGCCGCCCCGTCATGTTCAATCACCGTGAGGCTATCCGAGACGCCGGTGTTCGCCACGAACTTTCCCTGGAGCGTGACGAACTGCGCCGTGATGGTGGTGGTCTTGTCCCCAAGGTCCAGCCCATCGTCCACCGCGCTGATTGCGAACACGGCCGATGTTTGGCCGGCATTGATGATGACCTGCGGAACCACCACGGTGGCCGCGGAGGTGTCGCTGCTGGAGAGGCCGATGACCACAGTCGTCGTAGCAGGCGCGCCCAGCGTCACCGTCCCGGTCGTCGCCATGATGCCGCCGTCCTCGCTGACCGTGTGATCGGTGAGCGTCAGCGTCATCGTGGGGATATTCACGTCGAGCACGGTCGCCGCATCGGAGCCGCTCGCAAAGTCGGCGGCGCTGGCGGAGATGGTGGCAACCGCGTCGCCGTCGATCTGCTGATCGTTAAGCACCGTAATGTCGAACGTCGCCGATGACTGCCCCGCGGGGATCGTCACCGTCGCGGGCACTTGCAGCTTGTTGGTGGCGTTGCTGACCAGCTTGACGACGAGAGCGCCGGCGGTCGAGGTGTTGCGCGTCACCATTCCCGTCGCCGCGGGATTGGGGCTGCTTTCACTGATGGAATGGCTGGAGAGGCTGACAGTGAGGGCCGGCAGGCGGCTGTCGGTGATCGTCAGCGTGTCGCTGCCGGGGGCGGTCCCGTTTGCGCTGGCCGTCAGCGTGACGTTCTGCGAGCCCTGCGCGACGGCGGTATCGATCGTCCCTACGTTGAAGCTCACCGAGCTTTGGCCGGCGGGAATGATCACGGTGGCGGGCGTCGTCAGATCGTTGCTATCGGGGTTGGTGATCGTCACTGACAGCGGGCTCGCGGTGCTGCCGTTGCGGGAGACGATCGCGGTCGTGGCATTGGCCCCGGCCGAAATGGCGACCGAATGGCTGGCAAGCGTCAGCGTCAACGCCGTCGCCAGCGCCGAGGGCGACGCCGACACCGCGCCGTTGTTAGCGGTGTTGGTTTCAAAAATTTCCGCGAACGGGTTCTCGCGAATGAGCACCCAGTAATTGCCCGGGGAAAGCGCCGGGACGTTCACGGTAACACTGCGCCCGACCGACGCCCCCGCGGCCAGCGGCCCGGCGTAATTCACGGCCCCGACGAGCGTCGGATTGTCTCCCGCCGCATCGGTCGTCAGAAAGATCTGCTCGGTCCACGGGCCGCTTGCGACCGTCGTCCCGCTGTTGCTGAGGGTCCACGAAACGTTCATCGACTTCCCGGGAAGGATCGAGGGCGGCGCGGTCACGCTACTTGGGGCGAGGTCGGGATACGATGCCAGGCTTGCCGAGACATCAATGGTAGAGGTGTTGTTGCTCTCGCCAACATTGCCGGGATAAAACTCGGCGATAGTGTTGAAGTAATCGGCGGAGACAACGATGTGCAGATTCCCCACTCCCGCCGAGCCGTCCGGCAGGCGGAAGGTGTAGGACCGCGCCGAAGAGCCGTTCGACGGAAGACTGCCGCTCACCGCGGCGTTGTATGGCACGTCCGCCGAGGCGAGTACCTGGTTCGTGGTGGTGTCGGTTACGACGACGTGATCCGTCCATGAGGTGCCAGTCGAGCCATTTCCCGCGTTGAAATCGTTCCAACTGATCATCAGGTTCTGGCCCGATTGCGGACTGACGGGGTTAGTCGTCAGATTGATGACCCGCAGATCGGGGGCAATCGTGGTGGAAGTGACCGTAGTGAGCGTCACATCGGTCGGGTCGTAGCCCGGCTGAAGGGCAGCCCCGGCGGGAAGCGTCAGGCCATTGTAATTGGCGAATTGCCCGCTCTCCGACGCGAAGGTGAGGACCTTGAAAAGATTGCCGGTGCCGGGGGAGAAGCCATTGGCCTCACTAATGTTCAGGCCCCCATTTATAGCGGCAGTCCCGCTGACGGCCATATGCCCATATAGGTCCGATGTCGCACCGCCGAGGACGATGTTGAAGTTAGCGGTCGACGCCTGAGTGAAGTTCCCCGTGACATTGATTGCGCCGGTTGGACCGGCGGTGACGCTCCCGTCATTGACGAAGCCGCTGCCGCCCGCAGCGAGCGCCAGGGCGCCACTGCTGGCGATAACAGAACCGAGATTGTCAAACGTGTTGCCTGGCGTGTTGACGGTAATGGTCCCGCCGCTTACGTTGGCTTGGATAGTCCCCTGATTGATGATGGATGCGGTGGACCCGATTCCGATGGTGGGGTCATAGCCGAGGTAGCCAGTCTGGCCACTGACCGTAATACCCGAGCCGATGGTCAGCACAGCATTCGTGCCCGACGCCGCCAGGGAATTAAAGGAACTGGCGGTGCCGAAGACGACGGCGCCGGTGCCGCCCAGGGTTTGGCTGCCGCTGAATACGAGGTATCCGCCATTCCCTGAGCTTCCCAAAGTCGCGGTGCCGTCGAGCGTCAGTCCGTCCAGTATCGTGATGCTGTTGTTGCCCGAGAGGCCGAAGCTTCCGCTGACGGTGACGCCATCCAGTGTTCCGCCGTTGACCTGCGCCCCGGCTTGGGTCGTGAGGGTGCCGCCCTTGAGCGTGCCGCCGACGGAGAAGACGCCGGTGGAACCGACGGTGATGGTGCCGTTGTTGGTGAGTGTTGTGGGCGCGCCCAGCGCCAGGGTGCCACTACTGGCGACAATGGAACCGAGATTGTTGGACGTGTTGTTCGGCGAATTGATGGTTATTGTTCCGCCGGTCACGCTGGCCTGGATGGCCCCCTCATTGATGACCGAGGCGTTAGTCCCGAGCCCCAAAGTCGGGTTATAGCCGATGGAGCCGGTCTGCCCGCTTACGGTGATTCCGGAGCCGATGGTCAGGACCGGATTGGTGCCCGTCGCCACCAGGGAGTTGAAGGAACTGGCGGTGCCGAAGACGACCGAGCCGGTGCCGCCGAGGGTTTGGCTGCCGCTGAATATGAGGTACCCGCCATTCCCCGAGCTTCCCAAAGTCGCGGTGCCGTCGAGCGTCAGTCCGTCCAATATCGTGATGCTGTTGTTGCCCGAGAGGCCGAAGCTTCCGCTGATGGTGACGCCGTCGAGCACTCCGCCGCTGATCTGCGCACCGGTTTGGGTTGTGAGGGTGCCGCTTTTAAGCGTGCCGCCGATCGAGAAGACGGCCGTGGAACTGACGGTGATGGTGCCGTCGTTCGTGAGCGTGTTGGGGACACTAATGTTGGTGCCGGTGGACCACTGGATGATGCCGTCGTTGATCACCGTGGTTGTGGGCCCGATTCCGGTGGTGGTGTCATAGCCGAGGAAGCCGGTCTGGCCACTGACGGTGATACCTGAGCCGATGGTCAGCATCGCATTGGTGCCCGAGGCCACCAAGGCGTTGAAGGAACTGGTGGAGCCGAAGACGACGGCGCCGGTGCCGGCCAGGGTCTGGCTGCCGGTAAACGAGAGGTATCCGCCGGTGCCCGAGCTACCCAATGTCGCCGTTCCGTCGAGAGTCAGGGAATGCAGGATCGTGACGCCGTTGTTCCCCGCGACGAAAAAGTCTCCACTGACGATGACGCCATCCAGCGTTCCGCCGCTGATCTGCGCCCCGGTGTGGGTCGTGAGGGTGCCGCCGATGAGCGTACCGCCGATCGAGAAGTTCCCCGTGGAGCTGACGGTGATGGTGCCGTCGTTCGTGAGCGTGTTGGGGACACTAATGTTGGTGCCGGTGGACCACTGGATGGTGCCGTCGTTGATCACCGTGGTCGTGGGCCCGATTCCGGTGGTGGTGTCATAACCGAGGGAGCCGGTCTGGCCACTGACGGTGATACCTGAGCCGATGGTCAGCACAGCATTCGTGCCCGAGGCCACCAGGGAGTTAAAGGTGCTGGCGCTGCCGAAGACGACCGAGCCGGTTCCGGCCAGAGTCTGGCTGCCGGTAAAGGAGAGGTATCCGCCGGTCCCCGGGCTTCCCAAAGTCGCGGTTCCGTCGAGCGTCAGGGAGTCCAGGATCGTGACGCCGGAGTTCCCCGCGACGAAAAAGTCACCGCTGATGGTGACGCCATCGAGAGTTCCGCCGCTGATCTGCGCCCCGGTTTGGGTCGTGAGGGTGCCGCCTTTAAGCGTGCCGCCGATGGAGAAGACGGCCGTGGAACTGACGGTGATGGTGCCGTTGTTGGTAAGCGTGTTGGGCACGCTGATGTTGGTGCCGCCGGACCACTGGATGGTCCCGTTGTTGATCACCGAGGTCGTGGCCCCGATTCCGGAGGTGGTGTCATAGCCGAGGAAGCCCCTCTGGCCGCTGACGGTAATGCCGGATCCGATGGTCAGTACGGGATTAGGATTCGTTCCGGTTGCGGTGGCGACTAAAGCGTTAAAGGAACTGGCGGAGCCGAAGACGACCAATCCGGTTCCGGCCAGGGTCTGGCTGCCGGTAAAGGAGAGGTATCCACCGGTCCCGTTGTTGGAGTCGCCCAGTGTCGCGGTGCCATTGAGCGTCAGTCCGCCGACCACCGTCACACCCACGTTACCCGAGACGGCCAGGCCGCCGTTGAGCGTGACGCCATTCAATGTGCCGGAAGTTGCAGTCAGCCCCTGTCCCCCGGTGCCCGGCAGAACGGTCGCGCCGGCCAAAGTTCCGCCGCTCAGGGTGAAGGTGTTGTCAACTTCAACCGTCGATGACACGCTCAATGAGCCGGCGGACAGGCTGAACGCCTGGGTGGAGAGCAGGCTATTAATCGAGTCCGTAGCGCTGGTGTTGTGGGTGACGCTGTAGCTGCCCGCCACATTAATTACGGCGTCTTCGGTGGACGTGGGGACGTGGCCCAGCGACCACATCGTCGGGTTGTCAAAATCCCCGCTCACCGCCGACTTCCATGCGTTGGTGACGCTCAGGAATATTCTCGATTCCAACGGCTCCATCGCGCACCGAACCGCGGCGATCAGCGCTGAACGATTTTGCCGGCGCACGCGCCCGGTTTTCGACTGACTTCGAGCGAGTTGTGAAATAATCCCCATAGCCCTAGCCCTCCCGGAATACCCCCCAGAAATCCCGCATTAGAAAGCCGAAACTCAATTTCGCGATAAACGCCACGCACCATGCCGTGAATGTCGCTGGCATCCCGGATTGCTCAGAACCTCGGGGCGAACCACGTCCGTTATGTGTCAAACCAGAGTTGAAGTCGCCGGATAAGATTCTGCGCACGCGGGCGATCGGTGATCCGTTCACCGGTGGGTAAACGTCCATCCGCACGCGAGCATTTTCCCTGGTCCCACGATGCTTCCGAAAGAATCGACTTAAATCATATTTAGGTTAGTAAATTCAACCCACAGAACTTACTGATCCGAAGCAATAAATGCAATAAAAAAGTTGCGGTTTGAAGAACGGCGGCTCTGCGAGACTTTTCGTTCCCCTAAACCTGAACCTGCCCACCCGATCCTGATCCGGACACCCCAGCAAAGCAGGGCAGAATCACGACGCAACAGGGCGTGCATCGGGGTCCCGGGCCGCGCCGTCCGCGGCCTGAATCTTGGGGGTGCTGGTGGAGACGAGCTTGAGGTGCGGCTCGCGTTCAATCGTATCGAGCAGGGCGCGGGTGATCTGGTCGTCCGTCTCCGCCGCCCGACGCATCTCGACGGGGTAGCGGACGACGAACTCCAGCCCTGAATCGACGAAGCGGAAGCGGCCCTGGATCTGCGGCGTGGCCAGTTGCACGTGCAGCGCGTTGCGCGCCTGCTCGTGCTGCTGCTCGATCCGGCCCTTGTACTGGTTGTACACAGACTCGACCGCGCCCATCAGCTTCGTCTCGGCCAGGTGATAGTCGCTGTCGGGCGAGAGGGTGAGGCCCAGCTCGTGCCAGTTGTACTCAGCGCCGGGGATCTGCTTGTAGAACGCGTTGGGCTGGAACAGCACGGAGTTGGAGAAGACGACGATGCGGCCGGTGGGCTGCAAGTTGTTGGGCTTCCCGTCGAGCTCCATCATGTACATGCGGAAGATGCCGATGTCGATCACATCGCCGGTGATGCCGCTGATCGTGACGCGGTCGCCCACGCGCACGCCGTAGCGCCCCATGAAGAAAAAGTGCGAGACGCCCGAAAGGATCACGCTCTGCAATGCAACGGCGATGCCCGCCGTCAGTAGCCCGGCGTAGGTCGCCAGCGACCCGAACTCGGTGATGAAGCCGGCGACGAGGACGGCGAAGATCATCCCTCCCACCACGAGCCGGCGGACGAACAGGAATTGCAGCCGACGGCGGGCGTCGCTCACGTACCGGAACGTCGCCCGCCGCCAGATCTGCGAGACCAGCAGGATCAGCAGGATCAGTCCCCCCATGACCGCCAGACGCGTGAGCAGGTATCGGATCGAGCGGTAATATTGCGACTCGACGGTGTCGTGCCATTGCAGAAGCGAACCGTGTGTGGTGTCGAGATAGGTCATTGCCTTGCGCAATGGGACGGCGGCGGCCGAAAGCCGGTTAAAGCGATCAGTCAGCGCGTCCAATTCGCCGCGCTGGCTAGCCAGCACGTCCGCGTCATCCGTGTCCTTCAAGGCGGCCAGTACGTCAGCCCGGTGGATCGCGTCGAGGAGGTCGGCGCTGAGCGGCGCGCGGACCTGTTCGAGCGACTTCTGCAGTTCCTCGGTCTGAGCCGCCAGGCCCTTCAAGTCGCTCATCTTGCGGGAAAGCGTGAACATCTCCTCGACCAAACCGAGAAGGCCCATGGACGAGAGCCGAGCGGGCTGCTCGTTGGACGCAGCAGCGGCGGCGGTCGTGGCGGCCGCGGCAGGTTGCGTCGTGGGCGCTGGGCTATCTTCACCACCCTGCGCGCCGGGAACGGTGCTCCGAAGCTCCTCGATCTGATGAGGCAGCGAGCCGCCGGTCCCTTCGCTGGCGAAGTCGGCCAGCCGTTGCAACGTATCTTCGCGGGCGAGAGCGAGATTCAATTCCGAGTTGAGTTTTTCCCGCCGGGCGACGAAAACCGGCTGCGATGTCGCCGATGAGGTGCGGATCTGCTGGTCGATGGCGTCTAGCTGGGCGCGGTAGTCGGAGACGCGTTGCGTCGCGGTCGCAAGAAGCTTGGCGAGCCGGTCGTTCTGTGCATTACCCGAGGGGGCGGTGGCGCTCCCCGTCCCCTGGGCGGACAGTGCAACCGCCTCTTTCTGCGCGAAAATGAAGCTCTGCTGGACCGCCTGCTGCGCGTTCTGGGCGACCGACTCCTGCAGCAATACCTCCCCGGGCGTGACCGGCCCATGGGCGAACGTGCTCACCTGGCGGTACCACCCGGTTTCCCTTTCAAGGAACGGAATTAACTGCTTGCCCGCGTCCTGCGACGGAGCCGCCGCGTGCGCGACCAGCGCCGAAGAGATCACAGCGGCAATTGCCAACAGGCCCCCGATCCACCGCCGACGCAAGCGCTCCCTGCGAGCCGGATCGGCGGAACAAAACAACAAGGCCATGAATCGCCTCCATGGACATTCGACAATTCTTCCCAAACGCCCCCTGCCGCGGGAAGACCGCGCAACATAAAAGATGCGGCATCAATTGGGAAGCGAAGAACCAGCCAGAGCAACGCCCGGGCATCCCTACGCCCGTCCAATCCGGTTCTGTCCCCCGATGGGCGATCGCAGAGTTCACAACCAACCACTCGATCGTCATGCAGCACTCACGGCTGTCGTACCCGTTCTAGTATTCGGCCGCGGGAGCGCCGGCGGCCGTCACGAAGGCGAGAGCACTCTCTGATTCGACCGGGAATTCTTGCCGGTAACGGGCAAGCCATTCCTTTCGGAACTCGTCCGCGTCCGCGGCGCGGACCAGCGCCCAGACGCTCCCGCCGAACCCCGCGCCAAATGCGCTGGCCGCGACTGCGCCGGCCTGGCGGGCGGCGGCGGCGAGGAATACCGTCTGCGGCACCTGATTCCCCAGCGACCGCTCCGCGAGTTCCTGGGATTCGTCCACCAGTCGCCCGACAAGCCCCAGGTCGCCCGCCCTCAAGGCCGCTGCGGTGGCGGGGATGATCCGTTCGCTCTCCGCGATGAATTGGTCCAACCGTCCGATCAACGCTTCCGGCGCGATGTCGCCCGCCGGCGCGGAGCGGACAAGATCGCGCATCTGGTGGACGGCGGAAAGATCGCTTCGAATCGCCGCGGCGAGGGACGGGTCGTCACGGCCCGTCGCGTCATTCCAAGTTTGCAGAAGGAGGCGAACCGCAAGGGGATTGCGGTTGTAAGCCGAACGCGCGGCCCCCGTCTTTTCGGCGCTTACCCCGCAACTCGCGACGACGAAGCAGTAGCCGGGCGGCATCGGCGCGCTTCCTTCGTAATGAACGGGGCAGAAGCCGTATTGACGGAGTTCTCCGCGCGCCGAACAAAGGATCGCGGTATGGTCCTGGCTTCCGCCGAGGGTGCCCACGCCGTGGTCACCGGCCAAGGTCGCGCCGCCGCTGGTAAATCCCGCGCCGTTTTCCACCGCCCCCAGATACTCCGCCAAATCCTCGCGGCTGCGGATGCATTGCTGGTACTCCGGTCGTTGCGGGAGGGCGTTGACGTCTGACAACACCATAAATGTCCCGACGATCAGCGCGCTGGAACTGCTTAAGCCGGCCGCCCAGGGCAAATCGCCATGGATTGCGAGATCGACGCCGTGCAACGGGCCGGGGAAATTCCGCGCCACCCGGCGGGCGACGGTCATCAAGTAGTTGGACCAATGCCCCGTTACGGGAACCAGATCTCCGGCAAGGGTGAACTCGATCCGCGAACGCGTCTGGGGATGCAGGACGCGGACGACCGAATCGCGGCGCGGAACGTATGCGAAGCAGATTCCCCGCTCGACGGCGCAAAGCAGGCTGCGGCCGCCGCAGTAGTCGGTATGCTTGCCAAGGAATTCGATGCGGCCAGGAACGAACACGGATTTCGCCGCGGCCGCGTCCAGGCCCGCCGAATTGAGTGCCGCAAGGGCGTGGGCGAGCAACGTGCGTTTTCCGTTCGCGTCGTCAGTGGCGTCGAGGGAGTGAGTTTGCATAGGCAGCGCCGCGCGACGGGCGACGCTGGAGCATACCCGACCCGGCCCAGGCGGCAACGCATACACGACTCCCGGAAATGCTCAATGTTTTAGGATCATGATTACTGTAGGTAGACTGCAATGCTTCCCCCTGGAACTTGCCACGGATGGTCGTGGCATTCTGGTCGAGCAAGGGATGGGTGCGAAA
>JAQGHP010000116.1 GCA_028288775.1 Phycisphaerales bacterium
GGGGCGCGGCTCGGCGCGCCCCGCCGGGGCCGCTCGTGCGTCAATCGGGGACTTCAATTCCGTCGAGGCGGGCTTGCTTTTTGTCCTCGTCTATGAGCGCCTTTCCGATGCCGCGCTCAAGGACCAAGGCGCATTCCGTGCGCTGCTCGATTCTTTCCCGTTGCACTTCGACGTACTGGCGGTAGGTGTCGCGGTCGGCGGCCCGGCGGACTGCCACGATGTCTTCCGGGCCCTTGGCGCTGGGGGTGATTGCCCCCAAGCCCTTAAGGATCGTCAGGGCCGTGCGGGCGTCGCCGCTTTGCATCGCGGCCATGACGGTGGCGGTGGCCTGGCCGGCCATCGCCAGCACGCGGTCGTGGGCGGCTTCCTGAGCCAGGTTGCGCCAGGCGTTGAGGGCGGCAATGAACGCGGGGTCTTGCTTGCGCCAGCGGTAGAGCGTGGACGCGACGACGCCGGCGGACTTGGCCGCGGCGGTTGGCAACTGGCCGGAGGCCAAAGCAGCCAGCGCTATCTGCTGCTGGGCCGACAGGCCGGTGGTCAGTGGCAGGATTGGCGGCGCTACCGGCTGTATCCCCGCTGGCGCGGGGAACGTGATCGAGCCGTCGTCCGCGTCGACGGGCGATTCGGAGTCGCACTGCAAGGTCGGGCCGGGGCCGGCGATCGCATTTTCTCCGGCGGGCGATGCCTGGGGAATGGGGTTGGAGGAAGTGGGAATGGGTTCGGGTGAACCCCCGTTGGAAGAAATGGTATCCATGGCTCCGAACCTACTAAATTCGGGGCGGGCATTTCTTCCTTTACTATTTCCCGGTTCCGCGAGAAGGCGTATGTGCTTTCTCTTCTTCAGGATTTGGAAAGCACGATATGCGTAGCCCGCGCCGTTGGCGCGTGTTCGGTCACCTTGAAACCCAGTTTGGCCAGATCAATGCCGGCCAGTAGGTTTTCCCCGCGCCCGAGAACGACGGGCGAAACGGCCAGGTGAATCTCGTCGACGGCGTTGATTTCGAGGTACTGGCGGACCATCGCGACGCCGCCGCCGATCTTAACGTCCTTGTCGCCCGCGGCGGCCTTCGCCTGGCGGAGGGCCGATTCGATGCCGTCCGTCACGAAGTGGAATGTCGTTCCGCCCTGCATCGTGATGGGCGGGCGGGCGTGGTGAGTGAGGATAAACGTCGGGGCGTGATACGGCGGGTTTTCGCCCCACCACCCCTTCCATTCATCATTGGGCCACGGCCCGCGGACCGGTCCGAACATGTTGCGGCCGAGAATAAAGGCCCCGAAGTTGCTCATCGCCCGGGCGGCGTAGTCATTGTCGACGCCGCTCTCCCCGTCGGCTTTGCCGACCATGTCGCAGAAGTACTTGGTCGGGAAGAACCACTGAAACAGCTCCGGGCCGCGCTGCCCGAGCGGGTCTTCGAGGCGCTGGTGGGGCCCTGCGCCAAAGCCATCGACGGATATTGAGAAACCTGCGACTCGCACCTTCGGCATGATGATCAACTCCTCTGAGAATAGGGGGGAGCACCGTATCCGTGATGACCCGCCCGTACAACTCCCACTTGCAGGCGTGCGAAAGGCACGAGTACCGCACGGGCGGCGCAAGCAATTGTCATGCTTGCACTTAACGGGGTGCGCCGTTATATCGTAATATTGCTGCAATCCCTCGTTTGGCTCGTGCAAACTCGTGCAAACTCGTGCATCAGACCCCGCTGGCGGGGCAAAAACGCGGTTTCGCGTTGCGCCTCGTGCAGGGGTGTTGCACGAGGCGTTGCATGGCGTCGTCGGGGCCTTTTTCGCCATGATTCGTCGTTCCAGAAGGTGTGCCTCTTCGAGAGGGCACGCAGTGCCACACGGACAGCACGCATCGTCGTCATTTTGCAATTTCCCGCCGATTGCGGTAGTAAATGCGGATGCAGCGAGACGAAGTAATTCCCATCCTTGATTTCGGTTCGCAGTACGCCCAGCTCATCGCACGCCGCGTGCGGGAGAAGGGGGTTTACAGCGAACTGGTGCGGCCGGACATTTCCGTCGGCGAACTCAAAAAGCTCAACCCCAAGGGCATCATCCTCAGCGGCGGGCCCAGCAGCGTCTATGAGCCCAACGCGCCCAAATGCGACCCCAAAATCTTTGATCTGGGCGTGCCGATCCTGGGCATCTGCTACGGCATGCAACTGGGCGCGCAGATCCTCGGCGGGCAGGTAAAGCCGGCCAAGGCGCGCGAGTATGGCCGGGCCAAGCTCACCGTCACGCAGGATGACCCGCTGGTGCGCGGACTGCCGCAGGAGACGACCGTCTGGATGAGCCACGGCGATCAGGTGCATGACCTTCCTTCGGAGTTCATCGCGCTGGCGACCACGCCCACGTGCCCATATGCCGCGGCCAAGCACCGCTCGGGGCAGTTTTACGGCGTGCAGTTCCACCCGGAAGTCACCCACACGCCCCGCGGCGAGCAGCTTTTCCAGAACTTCCTGTATGAGATCTGCAAGTGCTCGGGCCTCTGGACGATGGGCAATTTCGTCGAGGAAACCACCCGCCGCGTGCGCGAGCAGGTGGGAACGGGCAAGGTGATCTGCGGCCTGTCGGGCGGCGTCGATTCATCCGTCGTCGCGGCGCTCCTGCACAAGGCCATCGGCGACCAGCTTCACTGCATCTTCGTGGACAACGGCCTGCTGCGCAAGAACGAGCGCCAGCTCGTCGAATCCACCTTCCGCGACCATTTCAAGATTCACCTGATCACGAGTGATGCCGCGGACCAGTTCCTGCGAGAGCTGAAGGGCGTCAACGACCCGCAGCAGAAGCGGAAGATCATCGGCAAAGAGTTCATCGAGGTCTTCAAGCACGAGGCCAAGAGCATCGAAGGCGCCGCGTACTTAGCGCAGGGAACGCTCTATCCGGATGTCATTGAGAGCGGGCATGGCTACGCCGGCACCGCCGCCAACATCAAGCTGCACCACAACGTCGGCGGCCTTCCCGAGGAGCTTGGCTTCGAATTGGTCGAGCCCCTGCGCGAGTTGTTCAAGGACGAGGTACGAAAGGTCGGCGAAGCGCTGGGACTTCCCGAATCGCTCGTCTGGCGTCATCCCTTCCCCGGCCCGGGCCTGGCCGTCCGCGTCATCGGCGACATCACCGCCGAGCGCCTGCGCGTGCTGCGGGACGCGGATGAAATTGTGCTGGAGGAGCTGATCGCCGCCAATTTGTACCGGAAGACCGCGCAGGTTTTCGCGGTGCTGCTGCCGATCGGCACGGTGGGCGTGATGGGCGACGCCCGCAGCTACGACAGCGTGATCGCGATCCGCGCGGTGGAGAGCCAGGACTTCATGACGGCTGACTGGGCGCGGATTCCCTTCGACGTGCTGGCGACGATGAGCAACCGGATCATCAACGAAGTGCGCGGGGTGAACCGGGTGGTGTACGATATCAGCAGCAAGCCGCCGGCGACGATTGAGTGGGAGTAGCCTTACCACTAGAACCGCCGGGGGGCAACTGCC
>JAQGHP010000125.1 GCA_028288775.1 Phycisphaerales bacterium
CGCAGGATGAGTGAAGAGTCAAACGTGACAGGAGCTGTCTTCGTCACGTTTCACTCATCACTCGTCGCTCGCAATTCCGCCCCTCACACCAGCCCACTCCCCCGGGTACGAGGGAGAGGGAGCAAGAGACGGACCTTCGGTCCGACCGGGCCGGCACGGCCCGGCTCCGAACTTACACGCGCTTGCGACTACCGCGCCGCGGCGACCGCCTGCCGCTCCCCCACCGGGGCGAAGGCCACATCTCCCACCTGCCCGCTCTTCAGGACGGGGACGATGGCCATGACCTGGCCGTCCTTTGTGACGGCGTAGATGGTGCCATCGCGGGGGTTGGGGGCGAAGAGGGCGAAGTCGCGGCGGTTTGATGCGAAGGCCGCCTGGCCGTTGGTCTTGTCCAACGCCACGATCGCGTTGTCATTTCGGTGGACGTAGACGTATTTGTCGTCCTCGGCCAAGAACTGCGTGACGTCCGCGGCTTCCCAACGCGGCGTGCGGTTGTATTTGCCGCCCACCTTGTCTAGCACCACCATCCCCTTGGTCGGCACCTGAATGAACACCAGATCCTTGCTGACGGTCGGCTCCGTGCGGAGCTGATCGCCGGCGAAGTATTGCCACTTCACCACGCCATTGTTGCGATTGAGGGCGACGAGCTTGGTGTCGGCGGAGGCAACGTACACCCCCGTCTCGTCCGCCACCAAGTTCGCGACCACCGGCCCATAGGTGTGAAAGGTCAGGGTCGGCCAGACGGGCTCGCGGTTGTCATACGTGACGGCGGAGACGTCGCCATTGCCGGCGGCGGAGTAGACGATGTCGCCGACGAGCGCGGGGGAGGCAGTCACGTCCGTGTTGTAGTACTCGAGCTCCCAGCGTTGATCGAGGTATTCGTTAGTAACGTCGATCGCGACCACGCGACCGCCCCCACTGAAGTCAGCGCCCAGGTAGACGTAATTTCTCGAACCCACCGCGTCGGTGCGAATCGGGTAACTCAGCTTCTTGGAGCGGACCAAGCCGCCGGTCTTGTCGTAAACCTCCAGCGCGGTCGTCGTCGGGTAGACGATGAAATCCTTCAGCACCACCGGCGGGTGCAGGCGCTGGTTGCCGTTGCGCACGGTCTCGGCGTGCAGCAGATGCCCGTTCGCGCGGTCGAGCACGAAGCTGGTGCCGTCCTTGGTGTAGGCGAAGACGTAATTATCGCGGGCGAACAGGCGGGTGATCCCGCCGTGGGCTTCCGAAACGTCCGGGTCGATGGCCCATTGCTGGCGAAAGCTCTGGATGGCAAGCTCGCGCGGATCGGGGGCCGCATGCACGTGATGAATCGGCGGTTGGGCGCAGCCCGCCAGCAGCGTGAGCGCGAACAACAGCGGGCTGGCGAGTAGTCGAGCGTGCAGGCGTACGGGGGAGAACTTACGCGGCGGGTTCAGTGGGTGCAGGGTCACGGGTGCTCCGGGTGAAGACGTCGCCTGGGGGCCGCGGGCGGGCACGGCCCTGTTGGCGCGGAATGACAGCGGCTGCAAGGATAGCATTTCAGCCCGTTTAGCGTCAAACCCGACCGACCCCACGATCCTGCAATAGCCGCGCGGTGGGAAAAAGCTGCACAGTCCCCCCACGGCGCTGCCGGCCGGCGCGTGGACTGGTAAAGCGGTCTGTCTTCCGTTATCTCCCTGCCGCGTGATTCATTGGGGAAAGCCATATGACCGGCCAGAGAATCGGCTGCCCATGCGATTGCTGGGGCTGGCAAATCTTGCGTTTACCCGCCTTTACCATCGAGTTCGCGTTCTCACCCCGCCCTCCCTGCCCAAGGAAGGCCCGGCGATTCTTGTGAGCAATCACACCAGCGGCCTGGATCCCCTGCTGCTGCAATCGTGCTGTGAGCGAGCCATCATCTGGATGATGGCCAAGGAGTATTACGACATCAAACCCCTCGGCTGGGTTTTTCGCACGGTCGAGGCGATTCCGGTGGAGCGCAGTGGCCGCGACATGGCCGCCACCCGCGCCGCCTTGCGGGCGCTCAAGGAAGGCCGCATTTTGGGAATTTTCCCGGAGGGGAAAATCGAGCTCACCCGCGAAATCCTGCCGTTCCAGACCGGCGTGGCGCTGATGGCGGTCAAGGCGCGTGTGCCTGTCTACCCCGTCTATCTCGACGGCACGCAGCGCAACAAGGAAATGATCCCCGCCGTGGCGATCCCCCGCCGGGCGACGGTGAGGTTCGGCCCCGCCGTTGAATTCGACCGATCGGCCATGGACCGGCAGGCGTTGGATGCGGCGACGGAAAAATTTCGGAATTCTGTCAAAGACTTGCAGAATGCGCGGTAAGCTATCTAAGATAGGCGGCTTGTTACGAGGGAACGTGGCCGGAAGCTCGCGGCCTGAGCAAATTTAAGTTGAAGTTTTCGCGAGCCCCCGCCCGATTCTCTTCACCAGACGCCCCGCAGCACACACGACGCAAAAAAACGAAAGTTGACACGGCGTGGTTTGCCGCGATATAGTCCGTGAAGATGGGTAACTTAAAACGCTAAGCGCAACGGCGCATTTTCTCCCCTCCGGAAGACACCGAGCCCAGAAAGCCGGTGTCTTCTTTTTTCACCTTCATTTCCGCCCATGTGAGCGCTATTACCCGGGCGGCCACGTGAAGGGCCTCCCGGCCAGCACGTGCAAATGAATGTGGAAAACCGACTGCTGCGCACCAGCCCCACAATTGAAGACCGTGCGGTAGTCGCTATAGCCCAGATCCTTCATTATCTTCGCGGCGACCAGGAACATCCCGCCCACCAACTCTGCGTCGCCCTGCTGCAAATCGTTCAACGTCGCAATCGCCCGCTTGGGAATCACCAGTACGTGAACCGGAGCCTGCGGGTTCACGTCGTGGATCACGATGTACCGCTCGTCCTCATAGGCGATCTTCGCGGGGATCTGCTTCGCGATGATCTTCGAGAAAATAGTTTCCGACATATGTGCCCTTCATCAGATGTCCGTTCAGACGGCAGGCCGCCAACAACCGATGGGAACCTCAGCCGTATTACACGCTGCGATGCTGAACTTCCTCGTTGAAACCTTCCTGCTCGGTCTCAAGAACCTGGGGCTGCACAAGCTGCGAAGCCTGCTGACGGCGCTGGGGATCATTTTCGGCGTCGCGGCGCTCATCATCATGGTGTCGCTGGGCGAAGGGAGCAAGCGCGCGGCGCTCGACCAGGTGCAGCAACTGGGGGCGCGGAACATTCTAGTGCAATCGGTGAAGCCGCCCGAAAGCAGCGCGGCCTCCAGCCGCACCCAGCGTACGCTCGTTTACGGTTTGAAGGAAGATGATTTCGACCGCCTCCGCGGGCTGCCCGATCTCAACAACGCCGTGCAGCTCCGCGACACCGAGCAGAAAGTGACGGCGGGCGATACACGCGTCGAGGCCAACGCGATCGGCTCCACGCCCGAGGTCTTCGACATCATCAACCTCCGCCTCTCCCGCGGCCGCCTCTTCTCGACCCTGGAAAGCGACCGGGGCGAAGCCGTCTGCGTCGTCGGTGCGCTCGCCGCACATCAGCTCTTTCCCTTCGAAGATCCTCTCGGCCAAACCATCAAAGTGGGCACGTCCGGACAGGGCAGTCTCATGCTGACCATCGTCGGCGTACTCGAGCCCACGGGGCTGCGCGCCGGCTCTGAAGGCGCCGCCATGATGAAGCGCGATCTGGACATGGACCTGTACTTCCCGCTCACTCTGGCCCGCACTGCCTTCGGCAACACCACCGTCCGCCGACAGGCGGGGACGATGGAGCGCAAGCAGATCGACCTGACCGAAATCTGGCTGCAAGCCAAACGCATCGAAGACGTAGAGCATCTCGCGTCGATCGCGGAGAACGTCGTCGCGGTCGGCGGGCAGGGGCGCA
>JAQGHP010000131.1 GCA_028288775.1 Phycisphaerales bacterium
GTTCGCGCCATGGGGGCAAGAATAGCCTGCACCGCGCACTCTTGCACCCCAGGGCGATCACGCGTGGGGATTTCCGTCCGTGTCGAACCCCCTCCCTAGCCCTCCCCCGGCGTACCGGGGGCGGGGATAAGAAGCCACCCCGCCCAACCTGCGATCGCCCTGTTTTGCACCCGCTGGCACCAGCCCAGCGGGCCGGGTATCTTCCCCACCTTCACTTTCCTTAAGGAGTCCGTGTGCCGCTACGCTTCGTCAACCCGAATCTTCACGTCATCCTGATCCATTACCCGCTGGGCGTTTTTGTGCTGGGCGTGTTCATCGAGCTGTTCAGTTTTCTGTGGCGGCGGAGCGCCGTCCGAACCGCTGCCCGGTTCATGATCGTGATCGGCGCGCTGCTGACGCTCCCCGCCGCCACGAGCGGGATTTACGCCCTGTGGGACGTCAAGACACACCAGGGCCTCGACGACGCCCGCTATCACATGCTCCGCCTGCACGTGATTTTCATGGGCATCGCGTCGATCCTCGCCGTCACCTGCGCCGTGACGGCGCTGGGCGCGAGCGACGCGTGGCGAAAGAAACTCTACTGGCCGCTGCTCTTGGACGTGGTGATCGCGTGGGGCTTAATGGTCGTGGGCGCGTGGCACGGCGGAGAGACGATCTATCAGCACGGCACTTCCGTCGCAATCATCAAAGTAAAAGAAGCACCCGATGACGACGGCAACACCAACAAGAAGACCGTGCTCGTACCCCTTAAGGAGCCCGACAGTAAGGACCTCAGGAGCTACAAGCCGGTCGTGAAATATTACATCGGCGGGGAATTGCAGCAGCACGTCCTGCTGTCCGGGTTCGCGTTCGCGGCCGCATTCGGCGCCTTGGGATTGTCGATCCGCCGTCTGACCACGGCCCACACCGCGTACGCCGAGGAGGCTGATGAGCTGGCCGCGCGGGTGGCGGCGGTTGGCGCCGGGACGGACCGGCCCCGCCGAGTCACGGACGACATCTCCATGATCCGCTCCTTCAACCCCGCCGCGGAAGTGGAGGTTGATGACGAGCCGACGCGGGTGCCTTCGGCGCGCTGGTGGCTGCTGGCGGCGCTCATCGCGATCACGACGGCAGTCGCGGGCTACTGGACAATGTCCGGCCAACATTTCTTCACTCACGCGGGATGGGCGGATTTCGTGGAAAGCCTGGCCGGCGACACCAAGTGGGCGATCAACCGCCACAAGGCGCATCTCATTCTCGGCAGCTCGCTGGCAATCGTGGGATTAATTTTCGCGGCCCTCGCGCTGTGGGCGCCGCGCCGCCCGCTGCTGCTGACTTTCTTCGCGGCGCTGCTGGTGTTGATCGTCGCCGGGCAGGTATGGATCGGCGTGCTGATGACCTTCGATGCGGAAATGGAAGGCCCACTGACCCATTTCAACCGCGAAAAGACCGCGGGGATTCCCGTGGTGGTGGAGACGGTCACCGCATCCGCGCACCCAACCTAAAAATGCTCCGTGGTTTTTCAGAGCCGGGGCGTGTCGTCCCGGTCGGGCCGAAGGCCTGCTCCGGTCGGAACCGCCCCGCAAGCGGGGCGGCTAAACCGGGCGCATCCATTGACCGGAATCCGTAGTGTTTAGCGCAAGAAAAACCCCGCCGTTCTGTGGGGGAGCGGCGGGGCTGGGAAACCCACGTTCAGTGGTCTGCTGGGTTAGATCGAGCTGTCGAGCGAGGTCCACCGTGCCAGCACCTTGGTGCCCACGGAAGTGATGGCCGCAATGGCGGCCACGACAATCAGCCCGACGATCAGCGCGTATTCCAGGACTTCTCCGCCCTGTTCATCCTGGATCAGCCGCATCATTACGTTCTTCATCGCAAAGCTCCTTCTAAGAGTAAGTGGTACTAACCGTTCCCACTCCTCTAATCGGTTCGCAGTGCGCGCGGCTTGACTTGATGGTGCTTACAATTCGTATCGGGCAATAGCCTACGTTGGTTTACTTAGATTCCACCGACTATATGGCATAAGCGACTGCAGTAACTGAATCGCGAGATGTGCTAATCGAACAATCCCCAGAACCCGCCCTTCACGCGCTCGCTCTTTTCGACGTCCATGGTGTAGACGGAGCTCACCACGCCCTCGGCGTCGCGATCGAGTTTGACGTGAAGAATCCCCGTGAGCCTGCGGAGGTCGGATGCGAAGGTGACGGCCTTGTGATCCGGGCAGCGGGCGAAGACGCGCTCCTGCACCTTGGGCGGGCCGCCGAAGCAGCACTGCTGGATGTTATAGACGAACTCGAAATCGTGAACGCGGTCTCCCGCGCCGGTATTGCTGTACATGAATCCGGTGAGCACCACGCGCTGGCCATCGAGCGCACGATATTTCGACGGCACCTGGTCGATCGTGCCGGTCTCTTTGTTGAAGGGGAAGTTGCCCAGAGCCTTGAGATCGGCTTCGGTCCAGCCGTCGTGGCGGTGGACTCCGCCGTAGACGACCTGTTCGACGAACGCGCTGGTGAACCAGAATACCGGCAGGCCGATGGCCGCCCCGGCCACGAGCATGCGCATGTTCACGCGGAGTTTGCGGAAGCGGGACATGGGCGGCTCCTGAATTCGGGCGTGGATTCACAGTGGCAAAGGCTTCACATCATGCGCATGCGCGTTGACACGACGCTGCGTGCGACTTGCCATTCCCTCCTCCGGTACGCCGGGGGAGGGTTAGGGAGGGGGTCCGTGGCGAGGGTTCAAGAGTTGAAGGCTTTGAACTCGTGAACCTTCCCGTCCCCCACCCCTGCCCAGTCGCGGGCAGTCGCTGATTCCGCTCCCTTCCCCCGGAGTACCGGAGGAGGGAGAAGGTCGCTGACTGCTCCATGCGCCCTTTAGGAAATCGGCTCGGCCTTCTCCACGTCCACCGTGTAGACCGAGGTAATCGTCCCGTCGTCGGACTTCTTCACCTTCACGTGCAGGACGCCGGTAAGCCGGGTGAAGCCGTCCACCCATTCCACCTCATGGCTCTTGGGCACATGGGCGAACACCCTCTCCTGCACCAGCGGCGGACCGTTGAAACAGCACTTCTGGATGTTGTAAACGAACTGGAACTTGCCCAACCGCGGGCCGGCGGCCTGGACGTCGAACATGAACCCTTCCAGCACCACCCGCTTGCCGTCGAGCTCGCGCCAGCGCTTGGGCACGTCGTCGACCGTGCCATTGTTCTGGTCGAAAACGAAATTGCCCAGCTCCTTCAAGTCCACCGCGTCGTACCCGCTGTGGTGCTCGAGGCCCTTGCTCAACTGCGCGTGAATCGGCAGATAGAGCAGGTAAACAAAGGCCAATCCCAGCACGGCCAGCATGATCGCCAACCGCGGATTGATCCGCTCGCGAAGGGGTGGGCGCGATTCGTAGTCCATGGGTCACTCCGTCAGTTCAACGTCACTTCGGCGCAGGCTTCACGCTCGTCACCTCCACGGAGAAGATGCTGACGATGTAGCCGTCGTCCTTCTTTTCCTCGACCTTCAGCGTGCCTTCCACCATGATTTCATCGGGGCAATACCCCACGGCTTTGCCCTTGGGGCAGTCGGCGACGATCGTGTGCTGTATCTGCGGCGGCTGGCCGAAGCAGCACGCGAACAGGCTGGGCACCAGCGCGAACTGCGTGATGTTCTCGGCCTGGTCCATCGGAATCATGAACCCGCGGAGGCGGACCTTCGCCCCGCCGAGCTTGCGCACGTCGGCGGGAATGTTGCCGCCATGCTCCTGGTCATATTCGAAATTGCCCAATTCCTTGATCGTCATCTCCATCGTCTCGCCCGCCTTGGGGGCGGGATGCGGCTTGCGCGCCTCGGCACTGGTCGCATCGCCAGGCGTCTTGGCGGCGCCAGCGTTCGGGTCGGCCTTGGCCGCGGCAAGGCCCTTCTCACACACGCGGATCTTTTCCTGGATGGGGCCAAGCCGTGCGGGCTCGTCCTTGAACTGCTCGGCGAGTTTCTTGAGGATCGGCAGCGCGGTGTTGTATTCGCCGCGATTAAAAGACTGGTTGGCGCGGATTTCAAGCTGGGCGGTCGAGGGAGGGTTGTTGTCAGCGGCGGGAGGCGGCGCTGCGTTGACGAACACCGGAATGGCAGCACCGCCCGTGAACAGACACGCCGCGATCAAGGCTTTGGTCGTCCAATGTTTCATTTGTAATCCTGTTGCTAAACCCCCGTCACACTATCGGCCGGCTTCTCTGGTTCCCTCTCCCCTGTACTCAGGGGAGAGGGTTAGGGTGAGGGGCCGGAACGTCGAGCTGCGCCGGAATTCCCGTCCTGTATGGTGGGCGTACTCGCCCACGTTCGTCGATTGCTTGAGTCAAATGGTGGGCGAGTACGCCCACCCTACATGGCCTTTGCGCGAATTACACACCGATACGCTCGGCCCCTCACCCCTGGCCCTCTCCCCCGAGTACGAGGGAGAGGGAGAAGCGTTTTGGACCAATTTCTCTTTTCTACTGCCTACGCCGCCACCAGGTTCGTCGCGACCGGCGTGCGGTACGCCTTGAGCGCCGGCACGAGCCCGGCGGCCAGGGCGATGGCCACCACCAACCCTAAGTATAGCAATTCCGGGACGTCAACAATAAACCATTTAAATCCCTGCCCAAGGCTCGTCCGCATGTACTCCGAGGCCACGGCACCGAACAGGTGCCCAACCCCAATGCCCGCAATCCCTCCAAACAGCCCGATTAGACCGGCCTCCACGCAGATCACGGTGAGGATTCGGGCGCGTGTCGCGCCCAGGGCACGGAGGATCGCGATCTCGCGATTGCGGGCGGAAACCGAGTTGTAAATGCTCACCAGGATGCCCATCGCCGCGACGACGCTCACCAGCAGCGCGATCACCAGCAGGATGGTGGTCGAACCTTTGAAGAACGTGTCGAAGAATTCGCGCATGACCCGTGCGGGGTTCACGGCCTGGATGTTCGCCTTCATGCCGTCGTTCTTGATGTAGTACATCAGGTTGTCGGCTTTCACTCCGCCGCGGGATTTCACGAGGATCGCGGAGACGGCCCAATCCTTCTTGGGCGTCTCGAGCGAAATGAAGTCTTTCGTATGGGGCAGGTCGGGGTCCAGTTCGTCACCGTAGACGAAGCTGAACGGGGCCGGGCCGTCGTCATCGTCGGCGGCGCCTCCCGCCGCAGGCGGGGGCGGTGGTGGAGGCGTCTTTGCGGCCGCCCCGCTCTTGCCTTCGCGGATGTCCTCCTGCGCCTTCAATCCCTTCTCATGCTCGGCGATGCAGTAGAAACTCAAGAGCGGGATGTACACGCACCGGTCGGCGGCGGTGTGCGTCGGCTTCATCACGCCAACCACCTCCCACACCTGCGGGTGGACGTCGGGCTTTTCATTGGGGCCGGGGTTGCCGTGCGTGGCCTTGAACGTGCTCCCCATCTTCAGGCCCGCGTGTTGCGCCACTTCGCTGCCGATGACAGACTCGAATTTCCACGCGTGGTAGATGCGCCCTTCCGCCAGTTCGTACGACTCATCGGGGCGGTACTCGAGCGGGCCGTTCTCGGCCCCGGCGGCTTTGTAAATCACGTCGAGCGATTTGAGCACGGTCTGTAAATGCCCCTCGGCGCCTTTGGCGTCCTTTGCAGCGAGGGCCGCCGTCGCGGCGTCCGATTCGGACAGGGCGGCATCGGCGCGGAAGGTCACCGGTTTTCCATAGTGCCACTTGGCCGATTCGGCATCGCGCTCGGCAAACGGATCGGGTAGTTCGATCAGCGGCGTGGTTTCCTGTGCGATGCGCTTAATCTCATCGCGCACTTTCTGAAGTTCGGGCTTTAGTGCGGCTTGCCGTTTCGCGAGACCATCGCCGAGCTTCGCCGGATCGGACTGCGCCGCCTGCACGTCGTTGAGCAAGGCGCTTTGCTTGTCACGCAGCGCGTCGATCTGATCGCGCAGCGGGGTGAGCGAAACGAAGAGCTTGGGGGGCGAGCCGACAATCGGCCGGCCCTTGTACGTGTCCCCCACCGCGACCGGAACCGCCGACTTCACGTGCCCGTTGTAGCTGAATTCCCCGCTCGATCCGCGGGGCGGCCGGTCCTGCCCGTCGAGCGTCTCGTACACCCAGTACGGCACATTCCCGGGGCTCACGTCGATGTGATAGACGGTGTTGAGCGTGAGCTGCAACGGCGAGCCCTGGCCGATGCCCACCAATACGTCATACCCATATTCGGTCTGCCCGAAGAGTGCCGACCCCGCGCCGCGCATCAACAAAATCGCGACCGCGAGCGCCACCCCCAACAGCACCGACAGCAGCGTCAGCCACGTGCCCAGGGCACGCTGGCGCATCTGCTTGAAAACAAGTTGAAACAGATTCATCGCATCCGCCTTTCGATTTCAGATTTCTGCGCTTCGCCGCGCCAAAGGCCATGCGGACCGAGCATTCGTTTAGCCGCCCCGCTTGCGGGCCGCTTCTCCGAGCGCTCCGGAAAACGCCCCGCAAGCGGGGCGGCTAAACGGTCGCGTCCGAACGGGCTCTGGTCGCGCGAAGAGGAATAATCACAGCAAAATCAGGCCGCCGCCCCGGTGGGCGTGCCTCGCACTGCGCCAAGGGCCTGGTTCAACTCCGCCAGGGCCAACACCCGCGGCAACTGCCGGGCGATCGCCAGAGCGTGGCTCACCAGCCGCAGCGACGCGTTGACCTCGCGGCAGAGTGTTCGGTTCAACTCCCGCACATGCTGCGCGGTCCGCGGATCGAGCGCGCCCGTCGGCTCGTCCGCCAGCACCAGACGCGGCCGGTTGGCCAGCGCCCGCGCCACCGCCACGCGCTGCTGCTGACCGACCGAAAGCTTGTCCGGCTTGTAGTGCAGCCGGTCGGACAGGCCGACTTCGTCCAGCAGGCGCTTCGCCCACGCCGCGTCGTGCGGGCGACCGGTGAAGCTCATCCCGAGCAGTACGTTCTCGAGCGCCGTAAAGCCCGGCAGCAGGTGATGGGTCTGGTAGACGTACCCGATGTTCCGCCCGCGAAACACGTCGCGCTGCGACTCGGCGAGCTTGCCGATCTCAACGACGCCTTCGGGCCCGAGATCGAATTCGATCCGCCCGCCGTCCGCGGCAAGGATACCCGCGATGAGATGAAGCAGGGTAGTTTTCCCGCACCCGCTGCCGCCGATGAGTGAAAACTGCTC
Source organism: Phycisphaerales bacterium (assembly GCA_028288775.1). Lineage (GTDB taxonomy): Bacteria > Planctomycetota > Phycisphaerae > Tepidisphaerales > Tepidisphaeraceae > RYN-428. The sequence goes on from JAQGHP010000131.1 coordinate 7,133, forward strand.
GCCATCGTCGAGCGTGAGGGAAGGCACGTCGATGACGGGGACGGATTGGCCGTCGGGGCTGTGATAGCTTTTCTTCAGATCGGAAATATTGAGTGACATAAGAACTCCGATGAAAGTCGTGGAGGTCAATCGGTCGAATTTGTCGAGCGATTTCGGAGCCGGGCCGTGTCGGCCCGGTCGCAGCGTTGCTCCGTATCGGAGCGAAGCTCCGTCTTTACTCCCTCTCCCTCGTACTCGGGGGAGAGGGGCGGGGTGAGGGGCCGAGCGTGAGGAAACGCTGAACGATGAACGCTGAACAAATGCGGGAGCTCTCCCCATTCAGCGTTCAGCATTCAGAATACAGCGTTTCCTCCGTTCCGCCCCTCACCCTATCCCTCTCCCCCGAGTACGAGGGAGAGGGGACCGGAGCGGGCCTTGCGCCCGACCGGGGCGGCACGCCCCGGCTCTGAAATACACGAAGGATTTTTGATCGCTCGGACCATTGCGGGAGGCTTCTCAAAAAGCCTTTGCGCAGCCGAATCCAAATCGCTTGTGGCATGGAACGTCGAACAGAGATCAGCAGGCTGGCGGCCCGCGGCAATCGATCCGGACGGGGAGTTCGCGGGGAATCAGGGCGGCGGCAACCAGCGCCAAAGCGGCTGCCAGCAGCCCCAGCCTTGCGAGGATGAGCACGTACCCGACGACGATCAGCGGGATATGAAGTTGAAGGTGGACCGCGCAGTTCGAGTCATCGTGCAGCGGCTCGGGGGTGGCGGGAACTCCCGCCGCCTGCGCCGCGGCTTCCATCGCGGCGTCTTCGCGGGCGTGCTCGGCGTTGTGGGCGTATTCGAGCGCGCCAGTGCCCAGGGCGGCAAACCAAATCAGCGCGAAAATGGCGAGGGAACGTTGCACCACGGGCGACTCATTGTAGCAGCCCGCTCACCACGTTCCCATGCACGTCCGTCAGGCGGAAGTCGCGGCCCTGGAAACGGTAGGTGAGCTTCGTGTGCTCGACGCCCATGCAGTGGAGCAGCGTGGCGTTGAGGTCGTGAATGTGGACGCCATCGCGGACGATGTTGTAGCAGTAGTCATCCGTCTCGCCCCACGAGACGCCCGGCTTGATGCCCCCGCCCGCGGCCCACATCGTGAAGCAGCGGCCGTGATGATCGCGGCCGTAATTGTTGGCCGTCAGCGCGCCCTGGCTGTAGACGGTGCGGCCGAATTCCCCGCCCCACACCACGAGCGTCTCATCGAGCAGGCCGCGTTGCTTGAGATCTTTCACCAACGCCGCTGCGGGTTGGTCAACGTCCTTACATTGCCCGCGAATCTGCCCGGGCAGATCATTGTGCTGGTCCCACCCGCGGTGCATAAGCTGCACGAAGCGCACGCCGCGCTCGGCCATCCGCCGGGCGAGCAGGCAGTTGCGGGCGAAGCCGCCATCGACGCCATCATTCTTGATCCCGTACAGATCCATCGTGGATTTGCTCTCGCCGGAAAGGTCCGTGAGATCGGGGACGCTGGACTGCATGCGGAAGGCCATCTCGTACTGGGCGATGCGAGTGTTGATCTCAGGATCGCCGAAGGATTGGGCGGCCATGGCGTCGAGCTGATCGACGCCATCGAGCATCCGCCGACGGCTGTCGGCATCGATCCCCGGCGGATTGGAAAGGTAGAGCACCGGGTCGCTCCCGCTGCGCAGGCGTACGCCCTGGTGCTCGCTGGGCAGGAAGCCCGCGCCCCATAGCCGCGAGAAGATCGGCTGATCGGTCTTGTTCCCCGAGCCTTGCGAGATCATCACGACAAATGCGGGGAGGTTCTGATTCTCACTTCCCAATCCGTAGCTGAGCCACGCCCCGAGGCTCGGCCGGCCCGGCTGCTGCGAGCCGGTGACGAGGAACGTGGTGGCGGGGTCGTGGTTGATCGCCTCGGTGTTCATCGACTTGATAATGGCGATGTCGTCCACCACGCCCGCGGTGTGCGGCAGCAATTCACTCACCCACGCGCCACATTGCCCGTGCTGATTAAACTTGAACATCGGCGCGACGCAGGGGAACGAGCTTTGGCCGGAGGTCATACCGGTAATGCGCTGCCCGTTGCGCACGACGGCGGGGAGCTCTTTGCCGTGGAATTTCTGGAGGGCCGGCTTGTAGTCGAACAGATCGATGTGCGAAGGGCCGCCGCTCATGAACAGGTAGATGACGCGCTTGGCCTTGGGGGCGAAGTGCAGGGCCTTGAGCATGCCCTGATAGCCGGCTGCGGGCGCGGCGAGTGCAGGTGCGCCGGCGAAGAGCGAAGGGTTCAGCAGCGAAGCCAAGGCGGCGGTGCCGATCCCCGCCGCGGTGCGCCCGAAGAACTGGCGGCGGGTGAGGAGGAGTTGGCGCTGGCGTTGTAAGTCCATATCGGTGTCCTTCGCGCTGTCATTCGTGACCCGGGCGTACCGCCCGTATCACGTTTACCGCTTCCAATCGGAACGGCCTTCCTTCTCTCGCTGCTCCCGGCCTATCACAAGCAAACGTTCCCGGGCCATCCGCATCGCTTCCTCGCCCGGGATCAATTCGGCTGTGCCGTCTCTAATTTCCTGAAGACGACGGTCGATTTCGCCGGTCCATGCCGCTTCCACTTCGTCACGGTAAGAGTCGGGAAGGGTTACCAGTAAGATCTCGGCGATTTCCACCCGAAGCTCTTCCGGAAGAGTTTGCGCCTCATTCAGAAGTTCGCTGGCTCTCCTCTTGGCCACCATCCACTCTTCCGGCGAAAAATGTTCGGGCTTCATGTCATCACCCTCTGCCCCTTGGATCCCTCGCCTTCCAATATTCGGGATCGCGATGCAAATGCATGTACGCAATCACTACCAGTTCTTCCGCATCAAATCTGTAGACCACGCCATACCGGAATCCCAACACTCGACAGCGCCGGTATTCGCCGGAGATACGAGGCCACCGATTCGGGTCATCGAGAACCTTTACCAACGCCTGATTCACCGCGCGTTTGAACCGCTCGCCAAGCTCATCGGACTCTTTGTGATAAAATTCGATTGCCTCTTCCAACTCGATCTTTGCTTCCTCCAGCGCACGCGCCTTCATGCTCCCTTCCGCGGTTCGAGCATCTTGAAGATTTCTTCGATTGGCACTGACTTGCTCTCGCCCCGTTTGTAAGCCTGATAGCGCCTGTCCGCCTCTGCGGCCCAGGCGGCATCAACCGCGGCCCGGTCGATATGCTCCTCGTCCTGTTCGACACTGGCAAGAATTTGCTCGGCCACCGCAACGCGCTCCTCCGGCGGGAGCGCCAATACTGCTTCCAATGCCGTCTTCGATGCTCCGCTCATACATCATCCTTTCGTTATCGTCTCGTCCAAGTTTAGCACCACACTCGCCACCGTCGACCACGCGGCGAGCTCGGCCTGATCCAGCTTCTCGTTCCGCGGCGATTCGCCGACACTCAGCAGCTTCTTTGCCGCCTCGGCGTCCTTTTGGTAGACGGACAGTTGCCGCTCGTAAATCTTCCGCAGGACGACCGTTTCCTGCGCACGCGGCGAGCGGGCGGTCGCGATGCGGAAGGCGAAGGCGATCTTCGCATCCGGGCCGTCGCCCGCTTCAGTCATCATGCGCTCGGCAAGTTTGCGGCTGGCTTCCACGTACGTGGGGTCGTTCATCAGCACCAGCGCCTGCAACGGCGTGTTTGTCCGGGCCCGGCGGACGGTGCATGTCTCACGGTCGGGGGCGTCGAATGTGGCCAACGATGGGGGCGGGCTCGTGCGCTTCCAGAAGGTATACATTGTGCGGCGATACAAATCCTTGCCGTGATCTTGCGTGTAGGTTTGGGCCGTCCAGTTCGCGCCGTCGGAGCGGCTCATGAGCTCTTCCCACAACCCCGGCGGCTGATAAGGGGAGACGCTCTTGCCGCCGATCTCGTCGTTGAGAAGGCCGCTCATCGCGAGCGCCTGGTCTCGGATGAACTCCGCCGGCAGACGAAGGCGCGCGCCGCGGGCGAGCAGCCGATTTTCGGGGTCGCGGGCGATCAACTCCGCGCTCGCGGCCGACGACTGGCGGTACGTGGCGGAGGTGACGATCAACTTGAGGAACGCCTTCACATCCCACTTGGGCGTGTTGGGATCGGACGGGTTCATGAACTCTGCCGCCAGCCAATCGAGCAACGCCGCGTGGGTCGGCTCCTCGCCCTGGGAGCCGAAATCCTCTGCCGTCTTTACCAGGCCGGTGCCGAAAAACGATTGCCAATACCGGTTCACGATGACCCGTCCCGTCAGCGGCTGCTCGGGCGCGACGATCCACCGCGCCAACCCCAGCCGGTCGTGCGGCGCGTCCGCGGGCAGTGCGCCCAGTGCGGCGGGCGTGTCGGCGGATACTTTTTCGCCGTGCTTGTCATATTGCCCGCGGAGCAGGATGAATGTGTCACGCGGCTTGGGCATTTCCGCCATCACCATGGTCGTGGGGACTTTCTTCTCGACCTCCTGCTTCTCTTTGCGGAGCTTGGCGATTTGCTCGTTGAGCGCTTTGCCTGCGGAACTGATCGTCGAGCGGAAGAACGTCCTCAATTCGGCTTTCTGAGCGTCGCTCCGCTGGTCGGCGGCAATGGCGAGGATCGGCCGGATTTTCGTGGGGACGCGGTCCACGCCGTGCGGGTTTTTCGCACTGGTCGCGGAGAGGCGGAAATGGCCGAGCTGATGTTGGCTGAAGGGGGAATCGAAGGCGAGGGTGATGGTGAGGACGACCGGGCCTTCGTGGTGAATGGGCTCTTCGAGCTCGAAAACTGCGGCGTGGGGTTTGCCCGCTTGGGGAAAGATGGCCCAGCCGCTCTTCGGGTCGGAATCGATGGCGTTCGCGACCGGGAAGTTGTCCTGACTGAAGTCCGCGGAAGCGGTTTTGATTTTTAACTGCTTTTGCGTGGACGGGTCGGTTTCGGGGCCGGTGCTGATGCGCACGTCGGTGAGGACGATGTTGCCGTTGTCCGAACGGCCGGGGCCGTGGGCGGAGAGATGATTTTCGGGGAGCGCTTCGAGGCGGATGGCGGTGAGGTCCTGCTCTTCAAGGGCGGCGGTGAGCGTGTAGGTGTCGTTCGCCGCGTTTGTGCCGCTGGCGAGGATGGAGTGATCGTCCTTTTTAGTGAGCGTCGCGCCGCCGGCGGACTTCATTTCCGAGGGATCGAGCGGCTTCCATTGCGCGGTGCTTTCGCCCGCGGCGGCCAGTTCCCATTTCTCCTGCTCCGCGTCCACCTCGGGCATCGGCCCGGTAAGCTGCTGCTCGATCTGCTTCATCGACGCGGCCAACGTGTCGAGCTGCTTCTGCTGCTCCTTCGTGGGCGTCGCCAGCAACGGGCCGGCGTTGCCGGTTCTTCCGTCCAGGCCGTTCTCCGGGACGCGGTTGAAGAAGGCGTAGAGCTGGTAATACTCCTTCTGCGTGAGCGGGTCGAACTTGTGGTCGTGGCATTGGCAGCAGCCGACCGTCAGCCCGAGCCAGACCGTGGACGTGGTGTTCACGCGGTCCATGATGTAAGCGGTCAGATATTCCTCGGGGATCGCGCCGCCCTCGAAGTTGATCATGTTGTTGCGGACGAAACCGGTCGCAATTTTCTGCTCCGGCGTGCTGTCGGGCAGAAGGTCGCCGGCAAGCTGCTCGACCGTGAACTGATCGAACGGCATGTCTCTGTTGAACGCGTCGATGACCCAATCGCGCCAGCGGGTTTGATCGCGGCCGGCGTCGATGTGGTAGCCATGCGTGTCGGCGAAGCGGGAGGCGTCGAGCCAGTCGAGCGCCATCCGCTCGCCGTAATGCGGGTCGGCCAGCAGTTTGTCCACAAGCCTTTCGTAAGCCTGCGGCGAAGGGTCGTTGACGAAATCATCAACTTGCCTGGGCGTGGGCGGCAGGCCCAGAAGATCGAGGTACAGCCGCCGGCACAGGGTGGTCTTGTCGGCCTCGGGGGAAGGGGAAAGACCCTCGGATTCAAGGCGGGCGAGGACGAAGCGGTCGATCCCATTGCGGCACCACGCCGCGTTCTTCACCTCGGGAAGCGCGGCCCGCACGGGAGGAAGAAACGCCCAGTGCTTCTGATACTTCGCGCCTTGCTGCACCCATCGTTTCAGCAGCTCGATCTGGGCGGGGCTGATTTTCCGGTCGCTCTTGGGCGGCGGCATGACCTCGTCCGGGTTGGTCGAAGTGATGCGCGCGATGATCTCGCTTTTCGACAGATCGCCCGGCACGATCGGCGTGCCGTTCTTGTGCGGGGCCGTCGCGTCCTCGGGCATATCGAGGCGGAGCTTCCCCTTGCGCTGATTATGGTCGGGGCCATGACAGGTGAAGCAGGAGTTGGAGAGGATCGGCCGGATGTCGCGGTTGAATTCCACATGTTCCGCCGCCGGCCTGGCGACCGGCGCAGATGGCTCTCCCGCGCCGATGGCGACGGCCGCCAGACCCAGCACCGCGATGAACCCCGGCAAACGTCTGCTCATTCCTGCTCCCTAATTTGCAACGAAACGCGCCATGCAAAGCGTGGCGTCCGCCTTTCACTTTACTGCCGCTGCGGCTTGGTGTTCGATTCGTTTTGCCTGAGCTTCGCGCCAATTTCATGCAGAATTTCGACCGATTCCCGCGGGATCACGCCCTGGGCCGTCGGGCCGACGTTCAGCAAGAGGTTCCCGCCACTCGCGTTGATCTCGGCGAGCTGTTTGACGATTTCGTCACTGCGTTTCCAGTGATGGTCGGACTTCTTGTATCCCCACGTGTCGTTGAGGGTCATGCACGTTTCCCAGAGGCGCTGGCCCGGCGCGGATTTCAGCGATTCCTGCTCGGGGGTATCGAAGTCGCCGTCAGAGGTCGTTCGCTTGCCGATGCGGTTATTGACGAGGATGCCGGGCTTGAGATGGTGGAGATAGTCCTCGATATTCTTGCCATGACGCTCATCCCACCACGGCACCCACTCGCCGTCGAACCAGAGGACCGCCGGGTCATAGTTGAGCACCAATTCGCGCAGTTGCGGCTTAAGTTGCGTCTCGACGTAATCAATGACACGCGGGTCATCGGGACTTGTTGCGGGTTTGCGATCAGGATCCACGCGATGGGGATCTGTCGGACCGGGGAACAATTCCGGGTGGTGCCAGTCCATAATCGAGTAGTAGCAGCAGAATTTGATGCCCGCCTCCTTGCAGGCTGCCGCGAGATCCTTGAGCGGGTCGCGATGAAACGGCGTGGCATCGACGACATTGTATGGCGTCACCTTCGTGCCCCCCATGCAGAAGCCGTCGTGGTGCTTTGCCGTAATGACCATGTACGTCATCCCCGCATCCTTCGCAATGGCGACCCATTGCCTGGCGTCGAACTTTTCCGCGTCGAAACTCCCCGCCAGTTTCTCGTATTCTGGGACGGGGATTCCCGCATCGTGCATGATCCACTCGCCCAGGCCCGGGACGTCGCGC
>JAQGHP010000155.1 GCA_028288775.1 Phycisphaerales bacterium
ATAGAAGGGTGGCCTGGGGAATCGAACCCTCACCGCGACATTCACAGTGTCGCATGCTTCCATTACAACACGACCACCATAGTTCCTCCGTGCGCGCACCGCCCCCGCCGACTGCGGGCTTCTGGAGCCCGCGTCACGCCGTTTGCGACATCACCCAACGAAAAAACCCCGGAGCCTGCGGGGCTCCGGGGTTCATAGTTATGCAACTATTTCCACCTCGTCACCCGGCGCACGCATCCCGATCCAGCCCAAGGAGGGCATGGAGGGTGCATAGCGTATCCGCATGGCAATAAGCCGCGGACCGCAAGGAAACGAGTTGTAAGGCGAAAGTCTTCATGGCTACACGTATGACGCTCCACGAGGAGCATTGTTCCATAGTTTATCGGATTTCTTGGGAGAGTCAATGAGAAAAGTGCGGTCAAGCGCGAAACGTGGTTCTGAAACGTGAAGACGTGAAACGTGAGAAGACTCTGCTTGCCCACGCCTTCTCACGTTTCACGTTTCACGTCTTCACGTTTCAGTTCCCGTGTCATCCGGAAGTGCGGCCCGGCAGTCGGGATTTCGAATTCTTCGGAGACGATTTTCCATCCCATGGTTTCGTAGAATCCTGCCGCGGGGACGCGGGCGTTGCACCAGAGTTTTTGGGGGGCGGAGGGGGTGGCGAGGATTTCCTTTTCGAGGAACTGCAAGAGGGCGCGGCCCAGGCCGTGGCCGCGGTGGGTGGCGGCGGTGGCCATGCCGCGGAGCTGCCAGGCGGGGTGGGCTTCCCACTCGTTGAGATGCAGGGTCACACATCCGACGATCCGGTCGGCGGGGGAGCGGACGATCGCGGCATAATGGCGACTGGTGGCGAGCTCGTCGCCGGGGAAGATCGCGGTGTGACGCGGCAGGCCCTGGCGGAGCACGGCGTGGCGGAGGTCGATGATTTCTTCGAGCGTCGCCCGGCGGATTATCGCGTCGATGGGGCCGCCGTTGGATTCGCGGGGGCTCATTTCTCGGGCGCTTCCTGCGGGACGATCGGCTGCGCGGCGGGCTTGGCGGCGGGGCGGGTGGCGGGCGGAGCGGTCATGTCCCAGCCGATGCGCCATTCGGTGGTGGTCTTTTTAAAGCCCATGTCCTCCAGCCGCTGCTCCATATCGTGCATGTGGCCGGCGCCGTAGAAGATGCCGATGTTTTTGTTCTTTCCCCCGGCGATCGTCTGCTTCAAAACTTCGAGGCATTTCTTGTTGCGCTCGGTGATGATGACCGACCCGTTGGGCCCGTCCATGCCGGCCATCTGGTCTTCGATGTCGTCGAACTGCCGGGCGAGCAGCAGCTTGAGCTGCCGGGGACGGTCGGGGGATTTCATGGCGACCAGCAGGTCGATCAGCCCGATCTCCGGCGCCTTGCGGCCTTCGCCTTCGGCCTGCTTGGCCATCTCGCGCATCATGGATTTGAGCATGATCCCAAGGATCGATTCGCCGCGTTGCTGCTGCATGGCGGCGAAGGTCTCGGCGTCGAGGTCGGCGTGGACGAAGTTGTCGGGCGTGTAGTCGATGTCGTCGAGCTGAAAATCCAGGGCCAGGGTGTCCTTAAGAAAGCGCTGGAACGAGCTGATGGCGCTGCCCGATTTCTGCCCGGGCTGCGGCGGGGGCGAGCCCTTGGGCTTGATCATCTCATAGAGCACCGCATCGTACTTTTCGAATGTGTCGTTGAGGCCCTTGTAATAAGCGGGCTCGCCAACGTGGAGTGCGGAGACGAGATGGACGCTTACGCCGTCGGCATTGCGGTAAGTGACGAGGGCAGCCTCAAGCTTACCGCCGCCCTTTTTGTCTTCGACGAAACGGAGGAACTGGGTATCGGCCGGGTTGGTGGCGGGCTTGGCCGCAATTCCCGGCTGGGTTGCAGGCGGCTGCAATTCTCTGGCGAGGAGCGACGTGGGCAGGAAGCAAAGGGCCATCGCCGCGAGGATCGACCGGCATATCCATGGTTTCATGGGCGCTCCAATGGAGAGGAAAGAAGCCGCGGGTATTGTCACCGGCGCTGAACGGGGGCGTCAAGGCGTGATCGGCGCATCGCGCCCGACAGATCCGGTGAAGGATTCCACCGCTGGAGATCAAAGGCGATTAAGTTCTTGTAATGACGGGCGGGGCGTGTAACTTGGCCAATTGTGCTAAACGGGCCTGACAGGCCCGCCATGCCTATCATCGGGAACTCATTCCGAAAAGGCCTGCGTAGAGGAGAGGTCATGATGTCCGACCGTCGATTTCAAAGAGCATTTACGTTGGTGGAACTACTGGTGGTCATTGGAATCATCGGAGTGCTGTTGACCATTCTTATTCCCGTCGTCAGCCGAGCCCGGGAGAGCAGCAAGCAGACGCAGTGCATGAGCAATTTGCGTCAGCTCGGCAACGCAGTCCTCTCCTACGCGATTAGCAACGAAGACCACTACCCCTTCGCCGCCTGGTACGTTGGCACCCAATACAATGATTGGATCGCATGGGAGCAGCCGACGCGGTCTTTGGATCAATCCGCGCTCAGCAAATACATGGGCAGTCCGGTTAGAGCGGAGGTGTTCATTTGCCCGTCCGACGACGTCACGAACCGTGTCCGGACGTCTGGTTATGGCCAGTACAAATACAGCTACGTTATGAACTATTTGCTTTCCGAGAAGAATATGCACTCCGTCAAGTCGCCGGCACAAAAGGCGATCTTCTACGAGGAGGACGAACGCACCATTGACGACGGATACGGCACGCCGGAACCGGGGGGCTCAATTAACATGTTGGCGATACGTCATGACCGAAGCCGCAAGCAACCCGACGACACGACCACCGCACTCACGCTCAACGGTAGTTGCCGCGGCAACGCCGCCTTTTGCGATGGCCACGCAGAATACGTGACCCGAAACTCCTTTCACTCGCAGGCGACGTACGACCCTGCCTACTAATGATCACGTGCCGTTGAACCCGCTTCCGTACTGCCGGCACATTCTCCCGCGCTCTCAGTTGCCCCGTGTTGTGAATTCGAGCTTTCGATTATGTTGACCCGTCCCGCCCGGCGAAGTAGCCGGGCGGGACGTGCTCATTTTTGCACCGGCCGCGGCCGCTCGGCCTTTTGCGGCCGACTGTCACTTTTCGCTGCGGGCACGCGTATAGCAGGGGGAACCGATCTTCGCGGCTGCGCCGGTATCGACGCAATGACCCGCTTCGGGCGCGCAATGTTTCCCCACATGTCTCAGGAGGCTCTCATGTCCAAGCGCAAGTTTGTTGGTGCCGCGGCGTTGGTGGCGGCGATGGCGTGCCTGCGGGCGAATGCCGCCGCTCCGGCGCTGCCGCCGGGCGCGATCGATGCGGATACGGTTATGGTCGCCCACGCGGACGCGTCCGTCTTCACCCCCGAGAGCGTGCGGAAGGCGGCGACGGCGATCCTCGGGCCCAACGGTGCGCAGGGAAACCAGGGGCTCGCCAAATTCGAAGAAAAGTACAACACGATCCTCAAGGCCGGCGGGCAGTCGCTGACGATGGTTTCGGAGGACAAGTCGAAGGCCGCGGGAGCGGCGGACGGGGCTGCCGCGGCCAGCGGGCAGGGCATCACGTACATTCAGCTCAAGCCCGGCGCGGACGTGGATACGATCGAAAAGACCTTTCTCGAGGA
>JAQGHP010000163.1 GCA_028288775.1 Phycisphaerales bacterium
GTAATAAGATAGAGGGTGGGATCGAAGCCTCTTATGCGACACCGGGACATCACTTTCATCATCGCGATCGCCGCCTCGCTGGCGGTGCATCTGTTGATGATCCCGGCGGGGAAGCACATCACCATCCGGGGCGGTTCCGGCGGATCAGGCGACGGCCGCGGCGTTGAAGTCACGATCTTGCTCTCACCGTCCGGTGACGTGAAAGAGAACGACCCGGAAAAAACGAAACCGCCCGCACCGGCACCTGCTCCCCCGCAGGCCGCGCAGCCGTCGCCCGCGGCGGTTCCTCCTCCGCCGCCCAAGCCGCCGGTCAAGCCCAAGCCGCCCGAGGCGGACCCGGAGGAGGAGATGGGCGACGCCAACGGCAATGGCATCGGAAGCAACGCGGCCAAGGGCGATCAGCCCCTCGTCGCCAAACAGGCCGATGAGGAGCAGGCGTTTTTGAGCCGCGACCCCGTCGGCCCGGGGCACGTCGGCGAACTGCCTTCGGACTGGACCGGCCCCCGCGGCGAAGGGGGCACCGGCGGGCAGCGCGGCAGCCCGGCCGTCGCGGTCGCGCCGATGGAAGTCAAACCCGTTCAGCCGCAGACGATCGAGCAACCCCCCAAACAAACGCCCGACCCCTCGCCTGCCGATCCGCAGCCGCCCAAGGCGAGGGAACTGAAGGTGACCGAAGGCCCGGAACCGGCGCTGCCGGCGATCGTGGAAAAGCCGCAGGCGGACGCGCCGGAAGTTGCGCTCCCGACGCCTTCATCCACCGCTTCGCAAGGCTCGGCCCCTGCGGATCTGACAAAGAAGCCCGCCGACGAAGTTTTGGCAACGGGCCCGCTCGCGGGGCCGGCGGATGGCGCGAACGGGCCCGTCGCGGTCATGCCGACGGAGGGCGCGTTCGCGCCGCCGCTGAAGGCGACGAGGACCGCGCCTCCGACGCCCGTGGCTTCGCCGCACCGGTCGGCGGTAGCGATCGCGCCGCAATTACCACCGAATGTAGCGGCGCAGGTTTCGCTCCCGCAGGCGCCCACGATCGACGAAGCGAAGATCGCCCCCAAGCCACAGGACGTCGTACATCCAAAGGCTGAGATAGCTGATAAGCCTTCGAAGCCCGCCCCGCCGGTGCAGGTGGCGATGGCGACGCCTGCGGCGCAAGCGCCGCCGCGTGTGGCGACCGGCGACGGCCGGGCACCCGGCCTGGCCAAGCCCCAGGCCGACCCGGCGCAGGAGAGCGATTCGGAATCCGACCCGTTCCAGAAGGCCATCACCGCCGACCTGCTGCGCGACGGCAAACTGGAAATCCGCAAGGGCCGCAAGATCAAAACCACCCGCCCGCACATTCTGCTCGGCGGGCAGGTCTCGCTCTACGCGATGGAGAACGCGGCGGTCGTGCTGAAGATCTCGATCGACGAAACCGGCAAGGTGACCAGCGCGGATGTGATTCAATCCAGCGGCAGCGCGGATGTGGACCAACCCTGCCGCGTCGCGGTATACGACTGGTGGATCGAGCCGACGCACAACAAGGCGGGCCAACCAGTGCCGGACGTGATAGTGTTTACAATTCGATTTCGAGGTTGAACGATGTGCGAATGGGGTAAGTTCCAATGTTGCGACACCGCTTCAAATTCCTGCTCGCGATCATGATCGTGGCCGTCGTCGGCTTTACGGGGATTTTAGTGGTCTTCGCCTATCCCCCGGATTGGCGACGGGACCCACGAATGACCGGCCGACCGTTTGTGGAGGCGGACGTCACCGGAACTTGGGAGTACACTTCTGATTTCCCCGCCGCGACGCTACGAATTACGCTCGCAGCCGACGGTACTTTTCATCAGGAGGTGCGCCCGTCCGGTTCACAAAAACCGTTAACGCAGGACGGACATTGGGAGATTGAGCGAGACCGGGAAAATCGACAATATTTGTACATCGATCACGCACTACACAGCCATGACCGCGGGTGGTCGCCGCAATGGACCCTCTGGCATGTTTGTGACAGTTCGCTCCGGCCGGGAAAACTCGCGATTTCCGGCGGCCCGGACCCGGACCCGGACGGATACCGTGAAATGAAACGAGTGCGGCCATTTCGAGAAAAATAATGCGATTGAAGATTACGACCCTCGCGGTTTTGCTGTTGGCTGCTGTGGTCCCAGCCGCCCGCGCGGCCGGGCCCCTGCCAAAGCACGGCGATTTCATCGCCATGGGCGGCGACTCCATCACTTACATGTCGCGATACAGTCTGTACGTTGAAACGTACCTGCTCGCAACGCGGCCCGATCTTGACCTGCGCGTCATGAAAATCCAACGGTGGTGCGGCGGAACCGCCGACAACTACGCCGCCGAGACACTCGACCAGGAGCTCATCCCCGCCAAGCCAAACATTTTCACGGTCTGCTTTGGAATGAATGACGGCGGCGGCACCGAGTTCAATTCCGAAACCGAGCACCGTTACGAGACTGCGCTCGCACAGATCGTCGAGCGTAATCAGGCCAATGGAACGGTCACGGTGGTCTGTTCGCCGGGCGTGGTGGATACGTTCTCTTACGAAAATCCTGAATTTGCGCAACGATTGCTCAAGGCGGCAGGAGACACCGCGGCCGACCCGACTCCTTCGGGAGAACGCATCGCGGCAATCGCCTACAACCGCACGCTGGGCAGCCTGCGCGATGTCGGCCGACATGTAGCGGCGAAACACGGGGTGCCCTTTGCGGACATCCACTCCGCGATGTTCGATGTGCTGCAGGCAGGCGTCGCGGGTTACGGAAAGTCATGGCCGCCGCGAACGAGTTTGCGCCGGCCTGATCGTCGCGCCTTGATTTGTGACGACGGAATTCACCCCGATACCGCCGCCCATATCCCGATGGCGTATGCGGTTCTGAAAGCGATGGGCTTCGACGGGGACATCGGCAGCATCGATTTTGACTGGGCCAACGGGAGCGTCCGGACGGATGTCGCCCAAACGGCGGCTGTTACATCAAAGGGTCGGCTTGAACTAGAAAGTACCCGCCTCCCCATGTGTTTCTTTGACGACACTGCGTGCAGCGAAGGTTATCCCAGCGTCCCCGTCCGCTACGTACTGCAGCATTGTCCGTTCAATCCGGATCTCAATCGCTACGTGCTTCGCGTCAGCGGGTTGCCGAATCAGCCAGTGCGGGTGAGATGGGGCGATCGCAGCCTGGTCTTCACCCGCGAGCAACTCCAGGCCGGCATCAATCTCGCTGCCGAGTTTCCGGAAACTCCGTTCTGTCCGACGATGCACGCGTTGGACCGGGCCGTTTGGCAGAAGCAGGTCTTCGAGAGGAATCTGTTCGCAATTCTAAACATCCCCATCTGGAACAAGCACTTTGAAGGCGCGAAGCCGGCGGATCGAAGCAGGATGCTCGGCGAAAGCCTGGCGGAATTTTCCAAATGGTCCGCCCGCGAGTTCCCTGACAACCCGAAGTTGCTCGACGCCTGTGAAAATGTCCGCACACGGGTTCTGCAAGAGACGGCGAGTGTCACCCCGACAGACCTGTCAGTCATCCGACGCACGTTGTTCGAGCGGGACCGGGAGTATCATGAAAAGGCGCGTGCCTTGGTGAAGCCCGTGCATCATGTGCTCACAATCCAGCCGCTCCCGTAAAACTAACACGGTGCAAAAGCCACTGCGTTTCTAATACCCTTCCCGCTCGTCCGTTAGTACGATTGGGGGCGATCCCCTGGCGGTTTGACACCGTATCATCGTTAGCGCTTAATGTCCGGCTGCGCAGGAGTGGCGGAATTGGCAGACGCGCAGGACTTAGGATCCTGTACCGAAAGGTGTAGGGGTTCGACCCCCCTCTCCTGCATGACCCCCAACCAACGGGTGCGCACTATGAACCAACAGCCTCGCTCGCCGTCTCGACTCGTCCGCACGCTGGCATTGGCCGCCGCGGCGATTTTGCTGCCCGCCTCGGTTTCGCTGGGCGACACGATCTATTACCGCTCCTCGCCCACGGCCAAGCCCGTGGGGATCAAGGGCAAGGTCACCAAGATCGCCAAGCTCGGGGACGCCGATGAGCTGTACTGGGTTTCGGAAGCTTCCGGCATGGAGGCGCACAAGCCAATCAGCGACGTGGTGCAGATCGATTGCGATGCCGAGCCCAACCTCACCACCGCCGAGGCGGCCTTCGTGAAGGAAGACTGGAAATCGGCCGGCGAAGCGTACCGCAAGGCGAGCGCGGCCACCGCCGCCGACTGGGTCAAGCGCCGCGCGACGTTGCGGCTATTGCAAGTTTCGCAAAAGAGCGGCGACTTCCAGGACGCCGTCGCCGGCTTCGTCGAGATGGCCCGCAAGGACCCCACTTCCGCGTCGCTGAACAAGCCGAAGGTCGCGGACGCCAAGCCCGAACAACTCGACAAGGCGATCGCGGCAGTGAAGCAGGGCTCAGCCGGGGCGAAGGCCGATTCGCAGCAGGTGCTTCTGCCGTTTCTGATGGATTTGTACAACGCCAAAGGGGAAACTGCCGAGGCGGCGAAGGTTTTGGCCGACCTCAAGAAGCTGGGCGCGCCGATGCCGGACCCGACAGCTTCGGGCAACAACACCGCCGCCCCTTCTACGATTAACGCCGATGCGCAGCGTGCCGAGGCGGACGTGACTTTGGCCCAGGCCCGCAAGGCGCTGACGGACGGCAAGCTCGACCAGGTCACTACGATCATCACCACGCACTCCGCCATCTTCACCGAGCCTGACCGCCAGGCGGACGCGCTGTGGCTTTTGGCCGAGGCCAAGGGCGCCGCGGCAACCACGCCCGATGCGCTGAAGGAGGCGGGCCTGGCATACATGCGCGTGGTCGCGAACTTCAAGTCGAGCCCGACCGCCCCCCACGTCGCGGATGCGCTATTGAAGACGGCGGTGATCGAAGAGAAGCTTAAGCAGAACGCGGAAGCCTTAGCGCTCTACAATCAGATAGCCGGGGAATACGCGAGCACGGATGCGGGCAAGCAGGCCAAAGACAGCGCCGACCGCCTGGGCAAGGGCAAGTAATTACAGATCGGATTTGAGCGTTTCATGTACTACCTTATCAAGAAGAACCAGAAGAAGCTGTTGGCCATCTTTGCCGCGGGATTGATGATCGTTTTCATCCTCCCCGCGGGCCTGAAAAACGGGAGTTCCGCGCGCGAACACGGTAGACCCATCGGGCAGCTCGGCAAGACCATCGTCTATACCGAGGACCGGGAGCAGGCCCGCAGCGATTGGAAACTCCTGAGCCAGTACCCGGCATTCATTCCGGAAATCAACCCCCGCGGCGCGGTTCCCTATACGCTGCATCTGGGCGAGTCGCTCTTCGATCAAATCCAGAAACACAACGAGCTTTTCTTCCTCCTTCAGAAGGAAGCCGAACAGCGCGGCATTCGGGTTTCAAAGGACGAGGTCGGAAACATCCTCAAGAACGAATACCCCTTCAGCGCCATGGGCGGCGACACCGAGCAATTGCACTTGGCGATGACCCACTTTCTGATGGTCAAGGGGCTGCGCGACCGCCTGAACAGCGACATAAAAATCAGCGAGCCGATTTGGACCCATAATCTGGCGGGATCCCAACAAGTCCGCCTCAACCTCGTCGAGTTCAACACCCGCGACCTCAAGGCCTCGCTTCCCGCGCCGACGACGCAGCAGGTGGAAGATCTATATGCGAAGTACAAGGGCGTCGAGCCCGAGGCGGGAATGACGCCCGCGGACGATCCGCTCGGCTTCGGCTACCAGGTCCCCAATCGCGTGAAGCTGCAATACGTTTCGATCACGCGTGCGCAGATTCTTGCCGCGGTGCGGGCGGCCAAGCCCGAGTACGATTGGGATGTGCAGGCCCGGCAGTATTATTACGGCCACCAGCAGGATTTCGTCCGCCCCGCCCCCGCAACCCAGCCCGCGACTGCACCGGCGACGCAGCCATCAACCACGCAACCGTCAACGCAGGCCTCCGCCGCCGGCACGCAGCCATCCACCGCGCCGGCAACTCAGGCCTCGGCCGGGCCGACCCCAGCCGTGCCCGCGACTCCCACCACCCGCCCCTACGCCGAGGTGAAGGAAGAGATCCTCGCCATTGCAATGAAGGCGGATGCCGACAAGCTGCAGAAGGATGTTGCGGACGCGCTGCAGAAGCGGCTGGCCGCGGATTACGCCGAGCATCGCAAGACCAATCCAACGACTCGCCCGACCACGGGCCCGGCCGTCGCCGGACCGACTACCCAGCCTTCCACCCAGCCGACCGGCTACGCCAGTTATGGGTACCTCGAGCAAGTGGCGCAAGACATCCAAAAGCAATTCCACGTGCTGCCGGAAGTGCATCAGATCGGCGAATGGGCGGACACCCGGCAGCTAGGCAGGGAGCCGGGGATCGGCTTCGCCCGGGCCGGCGAACGCCGCTTCTCGGAGTACGCCACGCAGGACGCCGTGCCCTTCGTGACTGACCCGGCGCGCAAAAGCGATAGCCTCTTGCAGGTGCTCCAGCCGAGCGAGCAGCTTTCCGACTTTTCGGAGAATGCGTACGTCTTCCGTCTCACGGACGCCAGCCCGGCCCACCCGGCTGATTTGGCCGAGGTGCGCGCCCGCGTCGAATCCGATGCGCAGGCCAAGGCCGCGTATGATGCGGCGCTGGCCGCGGCCAAAAAGCTCGCCGACTCCGCCCGCAAGGACGGGCTGCTGAAAGCCGCCGTCGCGGACCACCGCGTGGTGGTTTCCACCGGCGCGTTCAGCTTCGATCAGCGCATGCCGAAGATCCCCAATTTCGAGGCGGATTTCATGTCCACCGCGGCGTTGACCGACAAGGCGCACAGTCTTCTGTCGGACGCCACGCCGGCCAACCCCCACCCGGTTGCAGTGGTGGAAATGCCCGCGGACAAGAAGGTGGTTGTGGCGGAATTGGCGGACGTAACGCTCGACATCCCCTCCGACCGCCTCGCGCTGATGAAGATACGAACGATCGCGAACGAACAGCAGCAAGGGTCGGAGATGTTGGCCCAGAGCTGGTTCAATTACGACGCGGTGGTAAAGCGTTTGGACTATAAGTCCGAAGAGCCCGCCGACAAAAATTCCGGCTCCTGATCACCCCGCCCGGCACGGCGCGAGCGGCCACCGCCGCGCCTGTTTGGTCGTCCGGCGGAAACTCTTGACAACCCACCGCGAAGTCCTATCGTATCGCGACCAAAGCGCCATTAGCTCAATTGGCAGAGCAGCTGACTCTTAATCAGCGGGTTCCAGGTTCAAGTCCTGGATGGCGCAATAGCTAGTACCGAACACGTCTTTTAATGCTATGCGGGTGCTACGCTGTGGGGCCCTTCATGTGGGAAGAACCAAATCGAGGCATTTGGACCGATACGATGCTGGTGTGGCCTTAACGGACATCAACTCACCAGCATGTTGAGGAAGTATCCGTCGGGCGAGCGGGCGCACTGAGATCGATGTGGTGCGAAGTCCATTTCATGCTGTCCGAAGTGCAATTCTGCGATCCCCGGCCGACCGCAACCAACTCTCGGAAAACCTCAAGGATTTGGTGTCGGAAACACCGCGCACGCCCCTCGCCGTCAGTCGCATGCAACGCATCATGGCCAAGGCCGGCCCGGCAACCGCGCGGGCAATGCGCGATCTTCTCATCAACATCACCGCGGCCCCGATCGCGCAGAAGATATGGGGGCCGCCCTGGAAGGGCTCGCCTTTCGGGCCGGCGGGATTGGGTTGTCACTTCGCGGCGGAAGTCGAAGTAACTGCGACGGGTCGGGGTGAACATGCACCAGTCCGATTAAATCGCGGCGTTCAGCCCCTGCCGTGCTCCCGCGGTTGCGCGGGCCCGTATGCCAATTGCGACAAGCTGTCGTCACAATCGCATCTAAACTCAAGAACGGATCCGGACGATGGATGGGATGTTCCGGGCCGGGTAAAGCCGGGCTAGGATTGACCGATAAACCATTTGGGTCCGTCACCTCTGACCATGCGACCCACGGGCGATCGGGCGCGACTATGACGCAAGAATCGGAATATCTTCAAGCCGGAGAATCCTACTCGCCGCGGCGCGATGATCCTGCCGAAGTTCCGGCGGCGTCCGCGCCGGGGGCAAGCGACCGGCAGCCGCTCGACCGCGTGCAGCGGATGCTGATCTGGTTCGCCAGCGTTTTGATTGCCGTTACGGTTTTCGACAGGCTGCGGACCTATTTCGGCGGATGACCGCCGGCGGAATTTGCGCCCCTCCTTTCGTCCTCCCCTTCCCCCTTTTTCTCCTCGCCCTCCCCCTTTTTCTGGGCACTCATCTTTGCAAGGCCGTGATACGGGCCTCGGCTCCGACGCGCCTTGGCTCAAGCCTCCATCCATTGCGATCACGATCCCCGCGGGGTGACATCCGCCCCGGCTGAGTTCCCCGCACGCTATTGTTAATGTAGCAGTAGACGGTACACTCCTTGCGCCGGAGAGTGGGCCGGCAGGGGATGCGTTCAACACCTCTAGGTTCTCGGCGGAATCATCACCAAACGAGGAGTCACCATGCCGGCTAAGTTGTCGCGACCTTGGACCGTCGTCATCGAATTGCTTGAGACGCGCGCGTTGCTCAGCGCCTCGTTCGACATCACGGGGCTGAGCACCATGCGCCAGGACGCCGCGTTCGCGGGCATCACCGGCAAGGGCGTGGGGATCGCGGTGTTGGACACCGGCGTGTACGCGAAGAACCCGGATCTGCAGAGCAACGTGGTCGCGTTTTACGACGCGGTAAAGCAGCCGGAGAACGCGCCGATCGACCCCAATTTCCTGGTGGACGCGGTGGACCACGAAGGCCACGGCTCGCACGTCTCGGGCATCGCGGCGTCGTCCAACCCTTCGATCGGCGTGGCGTACGGGGCCAGGCTCGTGGACATCCGCGTGTTTGCCGCCCCCGGCGAAACGCAGCTCGGCGGCGACCCGGTCCTCCGCGGGCTCGACTGGGTGGCCGCCCACGCGCAGCAGTTCAACATCAAGGTCGTGAACATGTCGCTGGGCCTCGGGGGCGTCAATGAGAATGCCGTCACCGCCGCCGACCGGCAGGACGCCGAGGCCCTTGAAATCACCACGCTCCAGAACATGGGCATTACGGTCGTGACTTCGTCGGGCAACAGCTACGCGAACAACCCGGTCCCGGGCGCGTCGTTCCCGGCGGTGGTCTCGACGATCAGCGTGGCCAACACCTGGTCGACGACCGGGCAGGCCTCGGACTTCGGCATTCCGTTCGGGGGCAACGGGGACCAGTTTTACGCCGTCGAAACCGCCGCCACCCCCGACACGTTCGCGTCCACCAGCCAGCGCAGCACGCTGCCCAACCAGGTCGCGGCGCCGGGCTCGGACATCCTCAGCACCTGGAACGGCTCCAGCACGAATACGGTCGGCAGCAAGCTTCAGTACAACACGATCAGCGGCACGAGCATGGCCGCCCCGTTCGTCACCGGCGCCGTCGCCCTCATGCAGGACGCCGCCAAGACTTTCGGCGGCCACTACCTCACCGACCCGAACCAGATCCTCCAGATCATCCGGCAGACCGCCGACACGATCGTCGACTCCAACAACCCCAATAACTCCCGTTATAACGCCAGCGACGGCTCGACCTCCAACCTCCCCGAGACGGGCCTGAGCTACAAGCGCATCAACGTGCTGAAGGCGGTCACGGCGGTGCAGCAACTGGTCACGGGAGGCCTTATCACCGTCGGCCCCGTACCCGGGCCCGACACCGACAACACCACGACCACAGCCACCCCCGTCAACAACATCGACGGCACCACCCCCGCCACGTTCACCGGCAACATCGGCGCCGACGGCCTGATCCTCGACGGCGCGGCCGACGTCGATCTCTACAAGCTCGACATCGTCACGCCCGGCAGCCTGTCGGTGGCGCTCACCCAGACCGGGGGCGGCATGGCGTTCTCCCCGACCATCCGGCTCTTTAATTCCAACGGCATCATCGTCGGCACCGCGACCGGAACACCCGGCGCGTATCCCACCCTCATTACGTCCGCCGGCAACCCGCTGCTCCCCGGCACCTACTACGCCGGCATCAGCTCGGCGGGCAACAACGCCTACACCATCAATGGCACCGGGGCCGTCGCCGGCAGCAGCAGTGGCGATTACGCCGTCACGTTCAATCTCAACACCCCCGACCCCAACGGAACGATTGAGGGTGCGTCGCCCGTCAGCCTCACCGAAGCCAATGACATCCCCACCGACCCGCTGGGCAACCCCCTTCCTTACACGGACGTGCTGCAATCGGGAACGCTCGGGTCCGACCCGCTGGTCTCCACCGGCACGCGCCTTACCGTGGGCAGCGACGTGGACATGTACCAGATGACCGCCCCCGACAACGGAAGGCTCCTCATCACCACCGACACCACCTTCTATTTCAACCCCGCGGACACGTACCTCGAAGTCTTTGACTCCAACCACAACCTGATCGCCTCCAACGACAACGCCAACCTGCCGTCGACCGACAGCGCGATCATTTTGAATGTAACGGCGGGCCAGACGTACTTCGTCGCCGTGACGGTGCCGCAGAACGCGGGCTTCGACCCCGTCAACCCGTACGTAGGCCGCACCCCCAACGCCACGCCGACGGACGTCTCCTACGACCTGCACCTGCGCTTCGACAACGGCGACGTGAACGGCACCGCCATCTCGGCCACGCCGGCCCCTCTGGGCACCCCGCTCAACGCGGTGATCGGCTCGGACAACGGCGTTCAATTGCTTGGGGCGAATGGCGGCTCCAAGGACGTCGATTTCTACGTCTACACCGCCGCCACCGACGGCGTCCTCGACGCCACGGTCCAAGGCACCAGCGGCGGATTTACGCCGGTGATGAGCCTCTGGGAATACACAGCCGGCCAGGGCGACATCATCAAGGTCGCCGACACCGCCGGCGCGACCACCCCGCACATTTTGGCAAAAATCGCGGCGGGCCAGAAGTTCTTCATCGCCATCACCGGGATGGGCAACAACGGTTTCAACTGGTACTCGGTGGCGAGCGGTCCGGGCGGGCAGGTGGGCTCGTACGCCCTGACCGCCAACCTCCAATCCGCCGCCGTCCTCACCACCCTCAGCGACAACTCCATCCAGAACGGCACTCCGCAGAACATCTCCGTCGGACAGACCCTCTTCGGCAACATCGGAAGCGACGGGAACCTGGTCATCGGGGACACCGACGTGGACATGTACCGCCTGGTCGCCCCCGCCACGCAGATCCTCGACTTCCGTACGCTCACCGGCCAGGAGTCCGACGCCGACACGGTCATCCGCGTGTTCGACGCCAGCGGGACGCAGATCGCCTCCAACGACAACATCGACCCCACCACAACCTCCAGCGAGGTAAAGGTGGCCGTCCGCGCGGGCGACGTGTATTACATCGGCGTGAACGGCGCGGGCCCTAGCGCCACGTCCTACGACCCGCTCACCGGCGCCGGCGCCGGCGACGGCAGCACGGGCAACTACGGGATTTCCGTCTCCGTGGCGATCGCGGACTTCTCCGTGGCCAACGCGACGCCTGTCGCCGCGTTCGACGGCAGCACCGCCATCTTCACCGTGACGCTCGACCAGCCCCTCGCCACAGCCGCCACGGTCGATTTCGCGACCTCCAACGGCTCCGCCTTCGCCGGGATCGACTACACCGCCACCAGCGGCACGCTCACCTTCGCGCCGGGCATCACCAGCATGACGATCTCCGTGCCCGTTCTCCCCAACGCCGCGGCGTCGGGCACGCACACGTTCACCCTCACGCTCTCCAATCCTCAGGGCGCCGGCATTTCCGCGACCAACGCCATCGGCACCATCAACAATGTGCCCGTCACGACGAGGACCGCCAGCGCGGGCAAGCCGGTGGTCTACCACGACTCGGCCGGCCGGCCGGTCACGCTCATGCTCACCGGCCCGGGCACGATCACCGCAATCTTCGTCAGCGGCTCGCCCAACCCGGCCCGCATCACCCTCAACAACACGGACGGCTCGTCCGTCTTCACCATCCGCGGCCCGGCCACGACCATCAGCGACGTGGTGGTCAACGGCTCGCTGGCCGCATTCAACGCGAAGACGACCAACCTCACCGGCGGCCTGACCGTCACCGGCTCGCTGGGCCGCCTTCAATTGGCGAACGTCAACGGCGGGTTCGACGGCCGGGCCATCTCCATCGGCGCGGCCGGCGCGCCAATGACCGTCGTACTCGGCGACGTCACCAACGAGAGCTTCTCGACGCCCGGCGCGATCGCGTCGCTGACCGCCCGTAGCTGGATCAGCAACGGCGACGGCGCTGTCGCGATCTCCGCCGCGTCCATCGGCAAGACGAAGATCGCGGGCAACTTCGGCGCCTCGGTGACCGCCGGCTCGTTGGGCCTGACCAAGATCAACGGCGGTCTCGACGGCGGCATCTGGACCATCCGCGGCGGCGGCGCGGGCCTTACCGTGGTCGGCTCGGCCGCCACGGGCTGGACCGCAACCTTCGCCGGCGCGATGGGCGCGGTGCGGCTGGGCTTCCACGACGGGGCGCTTACCGCCGCCTCCATCAAGAGCATTAAGGTCACCGGCGACGTCACTAACGCCGCCATCAACGTCACCAGCGGGTCGGGCCTCGTGCTCGGCAGCTTGCAGGTCAGCGGCACCGTCAGCAATTCTCAGTTCCGCGTCGTGGGCAGCATCGGAAAGGTCCTCGTGGGCGCGTTCCTGAACAGCGACCTTTTCGCCGGCGTGAACGACGGCCTTAGCATCCTCCCCGTTGCCGCTTCGGACCTGGTCGCCCCCTCTTCGATCTCCAGCTTCCAGGTGAGAGGCGCGGACGCGACGTTCGCCTTCGCCAATTCCAACGTCGCCGCCTCCGCCATCGGCACGGTCAAAATCAAAGCCGCCAACCCGGTCAACGGCGGCACCAAATTCGGCTTCGCCGCCAAGACGCTTGGCATGTTCAGCAACGTGCCCTTCCTGAAATGGAATAACTCACAGGCCGTCAACCTGCTGGTGCCGGACGGCGACCTGGTAATTCGACTGCTGGCGTGAACGCGAAATGGGAGTAGCGACGTCGCCCGCCTATAGCCCCGGAGGGGCGTAAGACCTTAGCCCGCGGCGTGAGCCGTGGGGTGAATGTAGTAAACACAACCAGCCCCGGACGGGCGTAAGAGGCGATGATCCCTGCCGGTGCGCGGAATTATCGCTTCTCACGCCCCTCCGGGGCTGTGCGCTTCCAAACGATCTTTTCCCCACGGCTCGCGCCGTGGGCTAAGGTCTTACGCCCCTCCGGGGCTGGTGACTCCGCGAGGCTGCGCATCTCACAGCGGCAACTTCGCCGGCGGCGGGTACCCGTGTTGCTCGCGGCCGATGTTTCCGTCGAACTTCTTGGTTGATTTGAACAACTCCAGATGTCCGTCCCCCGCCGCCTGCGCGCAGCGGACGCGCAGTGCCTGCATCTGCTCCTCGTTCAGCGGCCTGAACCCGCGCGCGACGCCCAGGTTCTGGTGCAGCACGGCGAGGGAGTCGATCCCGCTGATGGTCGTCGCGACGGGAAGGCTCATCGCGTAACGCAGGGCGTCCTGCGCCGACACCGGCGCGTCGACGATCGCGTAGCCGCCGCCGAGCAGGCTCTTCATTCCCAGCACCGCCATGCCGCGCCGGTTCACCTCCGGCGCCACCTGCCGCTCGAAGCTGCGGTAGGTCGCGTCGAAGCAGTTGAGCGGCATCTGCACCGTGTCAAACGCGTAGCCGAACGAGAGCATCTTGAGATGAATCTGCGGGTCCTTGTGCCCCGTGAATCCGACGAAGCGGACCTTACCCTGCTTCTTGGCTTCGTCGAGCGCCTCGACCACGCCGCCCTTGGCGAAGTGGCGCTCGGGGTCGTCCCAGTAAACGCATTCGTGGATTTGCCAAAGGTCGAGGTGGTCGGTCTTAAGACGCCGTAGCGAGTCTTCGAGCTGCGACATCGCGACTTTCTTATCGCGGCCGTGCGTGCAGACCTTGGTCATGACGAACGCCTTGTCCCGCCGGCCGGCGAGCGCCTCGCCCAGCCATTCCTCACTCTTGCCGTCATGGTATTCCCACGCGTTGTCGAAGAAGTTGACGCCCGCGTCCATCGCCTCGCGGACGATCTGCTTGGCCTCGTCCAGCGAGGGGGAATCGCCAAGCGTGTACCCGCCGACGCCGATGGCGGAGACCTGAACGCCGGTTTTCCCCAGCGGCCGGTGCGGCACCGGCTCGTTGCTGGCGTTGGCCGGTACTGTGGCCGAAGGCGCAGCCCCACCCACCCCCGCACACCCGCCGACGGCCGCGCCCGCCGCGAACATCGCCGCCCCTTGCAGGAACCCCCGCCGACCGGGCGTCAGGCCGTGATCTTCGGTATTGTGATATTGCTCTTCCATGCGAACCTGCCGATCGATTAAACCTGCGGCGAAGCGCCCTCCGCGCTCTGGAGCATGTCCTGGACTTCCTTTTGCGTCGCGTCCACTGGATACCCGTGCGGCAGCCGGGCCTGCGGGTTGTCGAACCGTAGCGAAACCTTGTACAGCTCGAAGTGCCCGTCCCCCGCCGCGGGGGCGCAGCGCGCGCGAAGCTCGTTCATCTCCGTCGCGCTCATCGGCTGAAAACTCCGCGCCGTCTTCAGGTTCTCGCGCAGCACCTCGATCGAATCCATCCCGCAAATCGTCGTCGCCACCGGCAGGCTCATCGCGTACCGCAGCATTTCCTCGGCCTTCACCAGTCCGTTCTTTACCGGGTCGGCGGTGCCGCACATCGGCTTCATACCCAGTACCGCGATCCCCCGGCGATTGGCCTCCGGCAGGACGACCTTCTCGAAACTCGTATGGAACCCATGGTCAACCGGATTGAGCGGCATCTGCACCGAATCAAACGGATAGCCCATCTGGATCATCCGCAGATGTGTCGCCGGCTCCTTGTGCCCGGTGAATCCGACGAAGCGGACCTTGCCCTGCTTCTTGGCCTGGTCGAGCGCTTCGAGCACGCCGCCCTTGCGGTAGGCGAGGTCGGGGTCGTTATCGAAGCTGATGCCGTGGATTTGCCAGAGGTCGAGGTGATCGGTTTGCAGGCGGATGAGCGACTGCTCGAGCATCTCCATCGCCAGAGCCGCGTCGCGGCCGTGGGTGCAGACCTTGGTCATCAGGAAAACCTTGTCGCGCCGCCCCGCGAGCCCGCGGCCGAGCCAATTCTCGCACCTGCCGTTGTGATACTCCCAGCAGTTATCAAAAAAGGTGACGCCCGAATCGACCGCCTCGTGAACCAGCGCAATCGCGTCTTCGACGTTCTTGAGGTCGCCGAGATGATGGCCCCCAACGCCCAGCGCCGAGATCTTCGCATCGGCCCGGCCGAACTGCC
>JAQGHP010000164.1 GCA_028288775.1 Phycisphaerales bacterium
GCCGTGCCGCGGAGGCCGCGGATCTCGTTAAGCTCGCGATAGCGGATCGCGCGGTCGCCCATCCAGCTCTTGAAGACGGCTTCGATGGCGTGCTGAAGCTGGAGGTACGGGTCGGTCGGGAAATCCGCGCCGACGTGCTGCTTGTAGACGGCCTAGTAGCGGCTGACGACTTCCTTGAGGTCCTCAGCCGACAGGTCAGTGTCGAGCGCCACGCCGCGGGCGGTCTTCACGGCGCTGAGCTCATGCTCGAAATGCTCGTGATCCACGCCCATGACGGTGTCGCCGAACATGTTGATGAGTCGGCGATAGCTGTCGTAAGCGAAGCGCTCGTTGCCGGTGAGGCGGGCGAGGCCTTCGACTACGGCATCGCTCAGGCCGATGTTCAGCACGGTGTCCATCATGCCGGGCATCGACATCTTCGCGCCCGAGCGGGCTGCGACGAGCAGGGGGTTGCTCGCGTCGCCGAAGGTCTTTCCGGTGGCCTTCTCGACCTTGGTGATGTTGGCCCGCACTTCGTCCATGAGGCCGGGGGGAAGGGTCTGGCCGGCGTCGTTGTATTCGCCGCAGGTTTCGGTGGTGATGGTGAAGCCAGGCGGGACGGGCAGGGGGACGAGGGTCATGTCGGCGAGGTTCGAGCCCTTGCCGCCGAGCAGATCCTTCATTCCCGCGTTGCCTTCGGCCTTGCCGTTGCCGAAGAAGTAGACGCGCTTGATGGATGGGCCGCGTGAGGGAGTGGTGCGTTTGCCGTTGACGGCCGCTTTCGCGGCCCTGCCGTTGTTCTTCGCCATAAGGAGATTCTCCGCCGGGCCGGGCGGCGCGCCCTGGCCCTCATTTTCGTTGGTGATTCCGTCCAATTACAGGTGACCGTCTCGGCTCCGCAGGCATGGAATCCGCGCCGCGTGAAAGGCGGGAAGTATAGGAAACCCGCTCCCGCTGTCAATTTATGAAGCGATTTATGAAGGGATCAAGCGATCACTTCTTCCCCGCCGCGGGCCGCTTTTCGAGGAAATGAAAGCAGGTGCTGCCGATGGTGATGCGGTCCCCGTTCTTGATGCGGGCACGGCCGACTTCGCGGTCGTTGACGATAGTCGGTGCGCCAAGGGGCAGATTTTCGATCTCGATCCCGGTGGGCAGCAGATGGATCGCGGCGTGGCGCTTGCCAACCTTCGGGTCTTTGAACAAATAGATCTGACAGTCGGGGGCGCTGCCGATGTAAGTGGGGTTACGGTAGAGGATAAACTGCTTGCCTGCGATGATGCCCGTGGCGACCTTCAGCCAGCCGCCCTTGGCGGCGTTCTCGAGGTAACCCGTCGCCAGACCGGCTACAACACCGATCGCGAGCAGTGCCAGGCCCCGTGCGATTTGCGGCTGATGCGTCAACGCCAGCACCGGCGCAAACAGCGCCCCGCCGATCACGCCTCCCAGCAGCCCACCGCATACGCCAATGAGGAGTTTTCTTCCATTGCGGAGGATGAGGCCCGGCGCGAGCCCGAGGAACAACCCCATCAGGCCCCATTCCGCCGACCCGATCGCGAGTTGGGATAACCAGCCTCGATCCGCCTGTGCGCCAGGGCCGGCAAAGGTCTCGACGCGCTGGGCGAGCAATGCCGCCGCCGCGCCGCCGACTAAGCCCAGCAGTGCGCCCGCCGCCCCACAGCGCACGGTCGCCGTGGTCTTCCGTTGCGTAAGAGGCTCGGCGGCCGTCAGGCACATCGCCAGCATCATCCCGCATATGCCGAAGGAGACGACGTCGATCACAAAAAGCGCATGGTGATTGGCCGCTTCGATGTCCCGCGCCCGCGCTTGCCGCTGGGCTTCGGTGAGTTCTGTTGCGGTCGCCAGTTGGAAATACGGATTGCGCCGGCCGGCCCGGCGGACTTCCGCAATCGCGCCCTGCGCCTGCTCGTCGCTGAGCTTTCCGATCGCGCGGGCGTCTTCGAGCTGGCGGATGTCGGCGAGCATCCCATCCGATTCCACGCGGTCGCCCGGCCGATAGTCGAGGGCAGCTCCCAGGTGTGTCATAAGCGGGGCGACCACCACCGCGCCGGCCAGCCAGGCGAGCAATCCGCCGACGAGGCCGAACACCGCCATTTGAAAAATCGAGTTGGTCCAGATCCCCGGCTTCGCCGGCGCGGTCGCCACCGGCAGGGCGTCTTCCTTCATCTGCGCGTATTCGCGATTGCGCGCCACCGCCTGCTGCTCGCGAAGGCGGTTGTCCACCTTGCGGCTCTGCAGGTCGTCCCAGGAAATGGTGATTTTCTCGTCTGCCATACCTCAGTGCGTTGATCGCTTGGCCACGTCCAAAGCCCCGGTGTTATCGAAATCCGCCTGCCCTGTGGCGGGTCGGCCCAATGTAGTCTTTCCGGCACGGCTCAAATCGGGAGTCGTGCCATGCCCGGTGCTCCTTTGCACGACGACGCCATCAAACCCTGAGACCGCGTTTTCTACCGCCCGCTGCGTTGTCGGTGCCGCTCCCCCGCGCGGCGCGGGCAGCGGCAGCCAATCCGGCACGCCAAACACATACAGCAACATCGGCAGCACGATCGCGGCCAACACCACGAACAGGAATGCCGTGAACAGCGCTTTGATCCGCCGTTCTACTGTTCGCAGCCGCCGCGCGAGTTCGGTAATGGCTTCGGGCGCCTGAGCGCCGTCGGGCGTCGGTTCGACGTCCCGTTCGACGAGGAAATCCTCGCGCACCGATTTGCCGCCGCGCCAAAGGAACACGCCCTCATCCGTCCCGATCGGGTCGTATACGAATGCGATCTGCCAGGGCGTGTTGAAGAAGTTGTCCTGGATGAACAGGTCCATCCCCGAGAGGAAGATCCCGAATCCCGGGTGGGTGTGATACCAGCCGAGAATGCGTTTACCCGGGTATTCCGCTTCCAGCGTTTCGTGGATGCGCGTCCAGGTTTCGGAGGTGATGGTGACCTGGGTTTGCTTGCCGATCGCGCCGTTGCCGCGGATGCAATGCTCGACGTACGCCCAGGGCGCGGTGATGTCCTGGTAGACGTTGCCCACGAGCACGCCGCAGACCTCGGCGTCGGTGCTGCCCTTGCCGTGGCGGTGGATTTCCTCGAGCACGGATTGGCGGAAGATGACCTGATAGCACGATTCGCGCTTGCCCGTGATCTTGGGGAGAATGCGGAGCGGAAATTCATTGGGCCTCAGGCTCGCGGCGTCCGGGCCGCCGGGCGCGTTTGTGCCCGTGGCATCGTTCACCACGACCGCGCGGGCCATGACCGATTCGTACCCCGCCGCCGCGACTGCGCCCGCGGAGGTCTCGCCACCTGATTTCTTTTTCTTTCGCTGGCTTATTCCCATTCCAGGCCCTCCGCCGAAGCCGGGGTGGGGCGTGCGCCCAGCAGCGGCCCGAGGACGGCATGGGCATCACCAGCGAACTCAAGCCCAATCGCCCGCTCGTGTGTGCGGGCGATCACCACGTCGAACGGCGGAACGCCGATCTGTGCGAAGGTGCGATCGAGAAAAGCTTCGGTTCCGCGCAACTTATAAAGCGTAACCACCTGTCGGCGAACATCGGGGCAATCCGGGCACAGCGCCTTGTCCGCCGAGACCCGCCCGAGCGAAGCGAAGAGCATCTCCTCCCGCTTGCACTGCGGGCAGACGAGTCTTTCGAGCACATCGCGAGAAAGCTCCAGCTCCGCGGAAGGCCCGAGTATCCGGCGCGCTTCGGCAAGAACTTCCCGCACGGTGATAGTTTCCACGCCCGCGTCCAGCGCCACGATCTCCTCGAGTATTTCGTGGCTATAACAATCTTCCTTGCGCTGGAATTCGACTTGATACGCTTCGGTGCTCAGCCCGTCGAAGACCCACCCGCGGCCTTTGATTGTCGCCAGCCCGTGCAGCAGCTTGACGGCTTCCTGGCACTGCACGCCCGCGATGATGGAGCTGATGGTGGGGGTGGTGGGGGTTTTGCCCCGTTCCATTTCGGGGCGCGACAGCAGGTTGCACGAGCGGCGCATTTGCAGCAACTTCCAGTCCGTCTGCGACATCGTGCATTCGTAACACGGGCCATCCGGCGCGAAGACGCGCGCGGTGCCCTGAATTTGTTCGATGGCTCCGTCAATCCACGGGCGGTTCATGCGCCAGCAGTTGCGGTTGATGGAGAGACGCGCCTCGCGATTGTCGAGCCCGCCGATGATGACATCCGCCCAGCGGAAGACCCCCACGCCCAGATCGTACACAACGTTCCCCACGAACGGCTGCACGTTCATCGCCGGGTATATATCCCGCGCTGCGCGGGCCGCGGCCACTGCTTTATAAGTGCCGTTGTCGGATGCGCGGTAAAGTATCGATCGGGAAAGGTTGGAGTTTTCGATCCGGTCAAGGTCGGCTACGAACACGTTGCCGACGCCCAACAGCGCCAGATTCTTCAGCACCTCGTTGCCCAGCGCCCCCGCGCCGACGACCAGCACTTTCGCCGAAGAGAGCCGCGCCTGGTCCCACCAACTAATTAAGCTGAATCGCTGAAACCGGTCTTCCTCCCGAGCAGACGAGATCTCCTCCGACCCAATTCGAATCACCTCACCGGCAGTGCGCGCAGCCCCATCGGCCCGCCCCCCAGGCCCCGTCAGGATGGAATCGCGACGAGTCATGTCCAACTATCTGGTCCCCAGCATTCTGCACTCTGCACTCTGCACTCTTCACTTCCGCCTGCCGTGATCTCCGGCTGCAACCGCAGCACGTCGCCGTCCTTCACGCCCACGTCCGAGAGCTTCTGGTCGTCGAGCAACTGCTTGCCGGAAGCGCGGTGGTGGAACTTGTAACTCAGGGGCTGCCCGTCCGGCGCGTACTGCGGAAAATTCATTTTCTCCAGCAGCACGGCCATGATGCGATTGATGGGCGCATCGTCAGGCATTTGCACCTCCTGACGCTTGGCGCCCGTGGCATCCCAGACCTGTACCGTTAGCAATCCCATGAACCTGTCCCTTTCTTCTCGACTATCGGAACAATGTCATGCCCGAACGAGCCGGCGGCACAATCGCTACCACCGTCGCAACCTACGACCGATAATAGGTTTCCCCCAGAACAGGCCATGTCGGGCCGCCGCGGTACCCACGCCAGAGTTTACCCGCCTTGACGCCTGTTTACGCCGGCGTCGGGGGATTTTGTGCTTGCAGCCTCGCATCAAAACGCTCTACGCTTATACTCATTACCGCTCCGTAGAAATCTCGGCAACGGCGCGCTGCTCGGGAGAAATCCGATTCTGCAGAACAATGACAATCCGCCGGACCGTTATTCCCCGGAAGGATCTGACCGCGCCGCCGGCTCCCCCTCCCCACGGCCCGCCGTCCTCAATCCGGCCCGGCTGGTGCGCGCCTTGTGGCGTCAACGGCTTCTCATTGCCTTTCCCGCGGCAATCTGTCTCGCACTGGCGATTGCCTACCTTGCCACCGAGCCCCGTCTCTACACCAGCACCGCCCACCTGAGCATCAATCGCACCACATCGCGAGCCGCGGGCGAAAACCCCGACGCCGGCCTCCCCGGCAGGTTCCTCCGCACACAACGGCAAAAGCTGCTTTCCCGCGAAGTGTTATCCGGTGCGCTGGCGATGGCCGTCCCCAATGACAAAGACGCCCGCAAGATCAAAGACCTGGAAACCTTCATAGACCCGGACGTAGACCGCCTGGCGTTGATGCGCACGTGGGCCGACGCCGACTCGACCGGGAAGGACGATGTTCTGGCAGTGAGCTTTCAGTCGCCCGTCAAGGACGAAGCGCCGATCATCGCCAACGCAATCGTCGAGGCGTTCATTCGCTTTCAAACGCAACCCCGCCACGCCACGACACAGGAAATCCTGGACACCCAGCGTGCGGAAAGGGCCAAGGCCCAAGAGGAACTGAGCCGCGCCACCGCCGGCCTGTCCCAGCTCGAGCAGCAGTACGGCGCACTCTCGGGTAAAATCGATGACAACCTGGCGGTGCGCCGATTGGAAATCGTCACGAGGGATTTGCAAGCTGCGCACCTCGATACGCTCAGGGCAAAAGGCGAATTCGAGGACGCGGCGAAGGCGTTTCGCCCTGACCCGCGCCTCGTCGGCCCGCTCCCGCCCCACGGAAACCTGGCCGGGTTGGCCGCGACGGAGGACGAACAAACCCTCAAGGCGCAGCTCGTGCAATTGCAGGCCGTGATCCAGGGAATGAACGGCCACTACTTGTCCGAACATCCCGCCGCCCAGGGCGCGCAGGCTCGGCTTGCCCAGGTCGGAGCGGCATACGCCGACGCCGTCGAGCGCCGCTGGAAACGAACCCAAGCCGCCGAGGACGACCTCAAGGCGCAGCTCGAAAAGCAGAAGGATGCCGCCCGGCAGGTGGGCTTCGCCGCCAACCAATACGCCCGCCTCCACGAAGACGTCGACCGCCTCCGCAAGCAGGTGGACACGTGCGATGGGCGGATTCACTCCATCGAACTCCAGAACAGCGCCGCCGACCTCGACATCGACTTTTTCGACCATGCCATCGCCTCCCCACAGCCCTCGCATCCGCTCATCCCGCGCACGCTGGGCTTTGCCCTGATCGTGGGCCTGGGCCTTGGCTGCGTTCTGGGGCTGCTGCGCGACGCGATGGACGACCGCCTGCGGTCGGCGGACGACATAAAGTCCGCCCTCGCGACCCCCGTGCTGGGCCTGGTCCCGCAGATGCCCGCGGGAATCAGCCCGGGCGTGGCCGGCATGAAGGCGGCGATGGAGC
>JAQGHP010000197.1 GCA_028288775.1 Phycisphaerales bacterium
CACGCCCGACGCGTAGCGTGCCTGTGGGTCTTTGGCCAAAGCCTTAAGTACAATGGCGTCCAAGTCAGCGCTAACCGCAATGCCGCGGATCCCGGCGATGGCGCTTGGGGCTATAGGATCCGTCGCGGCGATGTGGTTGAGCACATCACGCAGTGGGCCAAGGACCGGGTAGGGGAACTGCCCCGTGACGCCCTTGTAGAGCATCACCCCGAGGCTATAGACGTCGCTTCGCTGATCCAACGTACCCGCCGTTGCCTGCTCCGGGCTGAACCAGGGGACCGAGCCGATCATCTGGCCGGTGAGCGTGACGGCGC
Organism: Phycisphaerales bacterium; assembly: GCA_028288775.1. Classification (GTDB taxonomy): domain Bacteria; phylum Planctomycetota; class Phycisphaerae; order Tepidisphaerales; family Tepidisphaeraceae; genus RYN-428. Next base: position 315 of record JAQGHP010000197.1, read on the forward strand.
GGACCTGGCCGGCTTGTCCCGGATGCAACAGCCGGGCGAGCCCGAAGTCCAGGACGTACGGCTCGCCGCGGCGGTCCACCCGCACGTTGGAGGGCTTGAGGTCGCGATGCACGATTCCCTGGCGGTGGGCCTCGCCTACGGCGTCGGCAATCTGCGCGAACACCCCGAGTACGGTTCGGAGGTGATCGGGGGAACGGCGGTCCTGGGCCAGGTACTCGTCCAGGCCGCAGCCCTCCACGAACGGCATCGAAAGGAAGATGGAGCCGTCGGAGGTGCGGCCGGCGTCGAGGATGCTCACCAGGTGGGGGTGGGAGAGCGAGGCGAGAATCTTCGCCTCCTGCTCGAAGCGCCGGCGGCTGTCGGAATCGGCCACAAAGCCGCCCAGCATCACCTTGATCGCAACCCGGCGCCCGGTGGATTCCTGCACGGCCTCAAACACCGCCGCCTGACCTCCCCGGCCGACTTCCGCCAGCACGCTGTAGCCGTTGACGCGGGGCGGAGGCAACCGGTCGTCGGGCGCGGGGGGGAAGGACCCGTACTGTGAATCAATGGGCTCGGCGAGACGATCGGCCTCCATTGCAGGAGGCGCGGACAGTGGGCCGGCCTTCTGTGCCGCCAGCTCGGCAATGCGCAGTTCCCGCAGGACTTCCAGTTCCTCGGCCAGCTCGGGCAGCAGTTCCGGATGTGCGGCAATCAGTTCGTCATCCGGGACGTGCTCGCCGCGGGAGCGGCGGGCCGCCACGTCATCGACCAGGCGGTCCACCGCCGCCGATCGACGGGAGTGGGCATCGGGTGCCGCGGGAGGTGGTGAGGCGAGAGGTTCCATGTCCGCACACTACTGAAGTGCCCCTTTCGGCGGGGCACCATGGATGATTGCCAACGAGGCCGAAGTAGATTGCGGCACCGAGACACCGCAATTGGCCCTCTAGATGTACCGCGACGCGGAGGCCAGGGCCTCCTTCAGGTGTTTAAGGCCGCGGTTGCACAGCATATGGGCCGCGGCTGGCGAGCGGTTCATCCGCAGGGCGATCTGATCGAACCCCAGGCCATCCAGGTAGCGCAGCCGCAGCGCCTGGCCATATTCCGCCCGCAGCCGGTCCAAGGCCGCCTCCAACACCTCCACCAGCTCGCGGCGGATGGCGGACTTGCTGGGGGTGCGGTCGCAGACCACCGCCTTGAGCAACTCCTCCACGTCCTCCTGGGCCAGAAGGTGCGCCCCGCGTTTGAGGGCCTGGTCGGCGCGGAGCAGCCGGCTCATGTGGTTGCGGGCGATGGTGATGAACCAGCGGAAGCAGGCGTCGGGGCCGTCGGGCGCGAAGCTGGCGATCCCGCGGAAGGCGAGCTGGTAGACGTCCTGGAGGACGTCGCGGTATTGAATGCGGGTGCGCAGCTTCCGCGGCATGTGGTCGCGGACGTACACATGGAGGCGGCGGTGGTGCAATCGCAGGAGCCCTTGCAGGGCTTGGGCGTCGCCGGCCAAGGCGCGGGCGATGAGGGGTTCTTCCTCGACTTCTTCCGGCATATGCCCGGCCCCTTCCCGTGCCCCCGCGCTCTGCTGTCGTGCGGCGCAAAGAAAAATGCCGGGGGGTGAAGAAGGAGGGGGGGAACCTTCTTCGGGGAATGCCCCCGGCATGTACCGGGCTCAATCCGAAATTGGGTGGCCGAGACGATTGAGCGGAGCGGAGTTTAATGACCGGCAAAACAAAAAACAAGAATTTTGCGTGAGGAGAGCACCCCAAAGCGCATTTACTCTTATAGGGGACTTTATCTCGGACGCGCGACAGGAGGAGAACAATGACCTTTGAACCTATTGCCGAGCAAGCCGACCTGCCGCGGCTTTCCCGCCGCCAACGCCAGACCCTGCAACGGTTAATGCAGGGCGACAGCGAGAAGGAGGCGGCGAGGGCACTGGGCATCACCACCAACACCCTTCACTGCTACGTGAAAGAGATCTACCGGGTGCTCCAAGTGAACAGCCGCGGGGAGTTGTTGGCGAAATGCTACCGAGACGCGATCGAAGGGTCGGGGGCCGGCAGGGCAGCACTCGCGGCCGAATCCACATGACGAAACGCGCAAGTAGCTCTGATAGACTGCGTGGCAGTACGGGAAGGAACACGGGCATAAAGGCCCGAATCGGAACATATTTCGAACAGAGAATGTCCCAATGCCTAAACGAATTACCGTCGGTGATGAAACGCAGTCTAGACGGACGAGGGATCGAGCGGCCATGCTCGAGGCGCGGCGCCCTGTTCGGCCCCTGCTCCGGCCGCAGTTTGCCGCGCCCATGGCGACGCGGGTGGCGGGAACTGTGCCCCTTGGGACGTCGAGGAACGCGTCGCCCACTGACGTCCTGCTGCAAGGAGTCCATTGGGACAGTCATAGCTCGCGGAATCCCAATTGATATCAGATCCTCGCGCAGAACGCGGGGGCGATCCACAATGGAAAATTTGACGTGGTCTGGTTTCTGCCGCCTTCGCAAGCTGCGGACGCCGAAGGCTACATGCCCACGCGGTGGAACATCTTCGACACGTCTTACGGCTCGACCGCGGATCTCCAGTCCATCCGTTTGCCGATTTGCCCTTCAGCGTTTTGATCGGCTTCCTGCCTCCTCTGTAGGCCCGGCGCGCGATTCCTGTTAACTCGGGTGAATTTAGAGCGCAAACGCACGTTTTTTCAGGAGAGTATCGTTATGAAGAGGGTTACGATCGGGGAGTCAAACATTTGGCCGCGAATCTGCGCGACCGACCAGTTAACGAAGAACCCCGAGAGGTAACCCCTCCGGGGTTCTCTCGTTTGGGCCGATAAATAGAGCAGTTTTTACCATGGCCAACTCTCTGTTCCAGAGAGGCTCGAGCGACAGAGAGCGCGGGTGAAAGGCGGCTCTCCGGCCGCGACGCCCGTCCGGCCCCGAAACTCTCTGACTCTCTGCCCCGGACCCTGCTCCCAGTTAACAACCCTGTTGCGGTCGCACCCCATAACAACCATTTCCTAAACCGTTCCTGTCTATGAGAAATGAGGGGATCGGCGTCGTGCCGGTCCCAACATCGAAGTTGCCAGGCAGCACACCGGTCGCCAAGCGAAAGTCGTTGCGGGCATCGCCTCTCTTGGAGAGCGCCGATGGCCTTCTGCCACGACCCCGCCGATCCCGTCCATCTAACCCCGGAGCAGCGCGTGGAGGAAATCGCCTCGCTTCTGGCGACAGGCGTGCTGCGCCAGCAGCGCCGGGCAGCCCTCACGGGCCCGTGTAATCACTCGGAAGTCCCGTCAGATTCTCCTCCGAATGGACTTGATGAGTCGCCGGAAAGGAGGCTTCATGGACACCGTGGTTAACAACACCAGAGAGGCCCAGAACGGGAGTATGAACATGGCTTACAACGCACCGGCGGAAATCGCGGCGCTGCGGCGGATGGTGCCCGCTGAGCTCCGAAACAAATACTTGGAAGTGTTCGGCGAACCGTCCCGTTCGGGAAATAAGGACTTCCTGTTCAAACGCCTGGCCTGGCGCATCCAGTCTCTCACCGAAGGCACATTGTCTGAGCGTGCCCGAGCCCGCGCGGCGGAACTGGCCCGCGACGCCGACCTCCGAATGACCATGCCCAGGCAGCCCGCCGTCACAGCCGAGGCGCAAACCAGCGTCCGGCCCGCTCCACCGCCGATACCCGGCCGACTGCCGCTCCCCGGCACGGTGCTAACCCGCTCCTACCGCGGCCGGCTGCTGGAAGTGACGGTGCTCCCCAAGGGCTTCGAATGGGAAGGGGAGATCTACCGGTCGCTGACGGCGGTGGCCCAGGCGGTAACCGGCTCCCACTGGAACGGGCTGCAGTTCTTCGGGCTCAAGGGAAAAGGTGACCAATGAGCAAGACCTCCTCCAAAGCCGGCAGTGAGAAGAAGGTGATCCGCTGCGCCATCTACACCCGCAAGAGCACCGAGGAGGGACTCCAGCAGGAGTTCAACACCCTCGACGCTCAGCGCGAGAGCGGCGAAGCCTACATCGCCGCCCAGAAGCACGAGGGGTGGGTCTGCCTCCCTGATAAGTATGACGACGGCGGCTTCAGCGGCGGGAACCTGGAACGCCCGGCGGTGCGGCGGCTGATGAAGGACATCGAGGCGGGGAAGATCGACTGCGTGGTGGTCTACAAAGTGGACCGCCTCTCCCGCTCCCTCATGGAATTCTCCCGGGTGATGCAGACCTTCGACCAGCACAAGGTCTCCTTCGTCTCGGTGACCCAGCAGTTCAACACGACCCACTCGATGGGAAGATTGACGCTCAACATCCTGCTCTCCTTCGCCCAGTTCGAGCGGGAGATCATCTCCGAACGCACGCGCGACAAGATTGCCACGGCCCGCCGGAAGGGGAAGTTCGCCGGGGGCAGGCCGGTCCTGGGCTACGACCTGCTGAGCAACCCGACCGGCCCCAAGCTCATCGTCAACGATGACGAGGCCGTTCAGGTTCGGAC
>JAQGHP010000240.1 GCA_028288775.1 Phycisphaerales bacterium
CGCGCCCATCGTGGTGCACAGGACCTTGTTCTCCTTGCCCGCCTCGTTCTTGTTGATGCGCGTCCAGGCGACCGGCATCATCGGATCGTTGACGCCCTGCTCGACTTTGTCGGTCGCGCGCTTCTTCTTGTAATCCGCCGGGGGCGAATCGTGCGTCATCCCCTTGAGCACCTGCCCGCGAAAGAGGATCTTCGCATCGGCGGGGGGGTAGGCTTCGTAGACGTCGGTGGTGCCGAAGACATCCGTCACGCCGTGCATGATCGGGTCGTCTTTGGCCGCGGGGTCGATGATGCCGAGCGTGGCCTCGGAATGGTGGCCGCCCCAGTGGTTGACCCAGCGCTCGCCGAGCACCTTCTTGCCGAAGTCGTTGTAGTTGGCGTAGGTGCCGGAGGTGTTGAAGGAATGTGTCGCGGTGCGCAGGCCGATGATGGGCACGCCGCGTTCGTAGGCGTCGACGAAATGCTTCATCTGATCGTCCGGCCACGCGCGGAAGCGCAGCAGCATGACGACCGCGTCCGCCGAGTCCAGAGCTTCCGCGCCCGGCAGCGACTTGGTGTTGTCGGGGTTGATGGTCCCGTCCGGGTCGAGGGCGAAGAGCACCGTGCACTTAAACCCGTGCCGCTGGCTGAGGATCTTCGCCAGCATCGGCAGCCCTTCCTCGCTGCGGTATTCCTCGTCGCCGCTGAGGAAGACGACGTGCTTGCCCTTGCCGGGGCCGTCCTTCCCTTCGTAGACGACCGAAGTCTGCGCCGCCCGCGCCGAGGCGGGGATGGCGAGGCAGAGGCAAAGGAGCATCAATTTGAAAGCACGGCCGGCGGAATGCGGGTTATTCCTCATGGGGAGCATCTTAATATCTCGATGGTTGCTTTGCGCTATCTCGAACGGTTCATGCGCATGAACTCCGAGACTACCTACCCGCCAGCCGCCCAGATGTTCAGCCAAGGATTCGCCGCGCCGGTCGACGGGAAGACGGGGGGAGTATTGCCACAGATGAAATGCCGATGGACACAGATGGGAAGGCGGAAGAGTGACGAGTGAAACGTGACAAAACCAATTCGGCTCCTAATCACGTTTCACTCATCACTCTTCCGCCTTCCCATCTGTGTCCATCTGTCCCCATCTGTGGCAATAAGTCTTTGGCCTTCTCCGCGACCTCCGCGTCTCCGCGGTGAACCATCCGGGCTATTTCCCGTGCGCGCAAAAAAAGGCCGCACGGTGGAGGGTTAGAGTCCGTGCGGCCTTGGCGGAGGAGGAAACGAGGATTGTGTCGAGATCTCGCGGGCGGGGGCTCAATTCATCAAGATATTGCCCGAAGGTCTCGTCGTGGATTGTTTAGTGCATCGTTGTGATCTGGATCAGCCAACCGCATTCTTGCCCGGACAGTGTACCGCCCGCAGACCGCCTGCGGGCGGTACTGTCCGTGGGAACCAACCGCGCTCCATTGTCAAATGAATGGCTTGCCAGCCACCCATAACCGTCACGTTGACGGCTACGGTTTTCCCTAGAGCGAAGGCAGTGCCAGAGCAAAATCGCAAATCAAGATTGCCGGAAAATCGCCGCAAATGGCCGTGAAATGGCGGTTTTCGCGCATTGGGCACAAAACGATTCTTTCATCCGCCTTCTGCCGCTCGCCCGCTTTGTATGCAACCGATCATGCCTCCGCGCGCGAAATGCCCAACGGTTCATCGGCCATTGTGAGAAGGGGGGCGAACACGAGGTTCGCCGCTACTGGGCGCCTACATAAAACGACAACAGCAGCAGCGCTAACACAATGGATGTGATGACCACAAATACCCAATCCCGTTCATATACGAACGCCATGATCGACACCGCCACCCGCGCCACCGGCGTCGCGATCAGCAGCAGCAATCCCACGACCACGACCGCCCGCCCCTCCCCTTGCCGCAGGCCGGTCAGCACTTGCCGCAGTGTGTGCGGAAACGCCGAATGCGGCCCCGTTACCCGCTCCAATGCTTCTTTCGACCGCAGATAATCCGGATGATGAGCGAACGTCAGCGCCATGCCGATAAGGATGACCGTCAGGCTCGCGCCCACGCCCACGCGCAGCAGGGTGCTGATCAGCAACTCCACCTGCCGCACTTTTTTCGCATCGGGCGCAAACCCGCCGGTGCGAGGATCAGGCTCGCTCATCGCCACCGCGCCCCTTTCCAAAGCATCTGCGCCGATATCCACGTCAAGACCACGATAAACGCAATGCGGATCGACCGGCTCTGAAGCCTCCCGAGCAGCCGCGAGCCGGCGAGCGCCCCGAGCAGCACCCCCACGGCCACCGGGGCGGCGATAAACGGATCAATATCCCCGCGCGAGAAATAAACGCCCGCACTGGCCGCGGCGGTCACGCCTATCATGAAATTGCTTGTCGCGGTGGAAACCTTGATCGGCAGCCGCATGGCCAGGTCCATCGCCGACACCTTCATCGACCCCGACCCGATCCCCAGCAGCCCGCTCACCACCCCCGCGACGTACATCAGCACAAACCCCAGCGGCACATGCTCGACGCGGTAAGCGATATCCTTCCCCGCGGCCCGGTCGTAGTACGCCCCGTGCAATCGCAACCGGTCCGCCATGCGCGAAA
>JAQGHP010000290.1 GCA_028288775.1 Phycisphaerales bacterium
GTGGGTTGTCGATTTATTGATACCGCGAATTCTAACTCGCAAGAGACCGAAGGAACCGATCATGAGTAGCTACATGCCCAAGCCCGGAGAGGTGGCCGCCAACTGGCACGTGATTGATGCCGCCGACCAGGTGCTGGGCCGCCTTGCCGCCCGGGTCGCGATGATTATCCAGGGCAAGCACAAAGCCTCGTGGACACCGCACGTGGACACCGGCGACTTTGTCATCATCCTCAACGCCGAGAAGGTTCGCCTGACCGGTAAAAAGGCCGAGGTGACCGAGTACGATACGTACTCCCGTTACCCCGGCGGACGTCACATCTATTCCTATCGGCGGATGCACGAACTGCACCCCGAGAAGGTCGTTGAGCTCGCCATCCGTCGCATGCTCCCCAAGAGCAAGATGGGCCGCAACATTCTCGCCAAACTGAAGGTGTACAAGGGCTCGACCCATCCGCACAGCGCCCAGCAGCCCAAGCCGCTGAAGCTGGCGATGACGGGCTCGGGCGTTCGCCCGATCTAAAGTTGGCCTGACGAACTGAATTGATCTGAAATAACCGAATTTTCAAAGCAGGTAGAGAGAGCCATGGCTGAAGACACGCTGCAAGTACCCGAGACGAAGACCGAAGCCCCTGCCGCCCCGACGGGGCCCCGCACGTTTATCTGGGGAGTCGGCCGCCGGAAGAGTTCCGTCGCCCGCGTTCGCGTTGCGCCGGGCACCGGGAAGATCGAAATCAATGGTCGCACGCTCAACGATTACCTGACCAACGAGCGCGACCGCAAGGCGATCTTCGGCCCGCTGGAAGTGACGAACACCGGCGGCAAGATGGACGTCCTCGTCACCGCCGACGGCGGCGGCCTGACGGGCCAGACTGGGGCGATTGTCATGGGCTTGGGCCGGGCGCTGGCGAAGTACGATGCGTCGCTCGAAGCCGCCCTCCGCGGCGCGGGGTTCATGACTCGCGACAGCCGCATGAAGGAACGTAAAAAATACGGACAGCGCGGCGCCCGCCGTCGCTTCCAGTTCTCCAAGCGGTAACCGCCGCTTGTTTATCAGCAGACTTATGAGGCCCGATCGAAAGATCGGGCCTTTTGCATTGGTTCTGGGCCTCCCCGGGGACCATTCATCGCGCCAAGAAGCCAAGGGGCAAAGAACGCAAAGAAACACATTGGATTTCTTGGCGTTCTTCGCCCCTTCGCGGCCTTGGCGCGAAAGCATGTCCGCATTGTGTTGCGGGCGAATATACCAATCCGACGAGCCTGCATTTACATCTCTGACCGATCGGAGCATGATTCCCGGCGGAGGAATCCCGATGCGCCGCGCCTTCCTGTTCATCCTGGGCCTTGTGCTATTTGCGGTCGCAAACTCGGCTCGCGCGGAGAATGCCGCGACATTAAAAGTAGAACTGCCCGAAGGTACAAAGGTCGTCTCGGCGGTCGCGGTTGCTTCGGGCATCAAGGTCGAATCCGCGGGCGCGGTGAGCGGGCGCACCATCACGTTCGAGAAGCTGCTTGCAGGCACTCCCTACGACGTGCGGCTCACCCTAGCCGACGGCGCGGTCATCCAAGGTGTTGATCTGAATTGGTATGACGAAGAGGAAGCTAAGCCCGATGCTGGGGAGATCAAGGACGAAGACCGCGCCGAAATCAAGCAGATCATCGGCGTCGATCCCTTCTACACCAAGGCGGAGGTCCTGCAACTTCAAGGCAATCACGATCGCGTCGCGGCTCTCGTCCAATACGTGCGCGACAAGGATTTTGTCGAAGGCACGGGGCAGGTGATTTGGCGCGTCGAGCTGAACTACTTCAAAAATCAGCACGGCGGATGGGAGCGCATCAGCCAGCAAAACAAAATCATCCGCCGGGAGCGTTACAAGACGCACGAGGCGTTCGCCGCCGGGGTCGCCAAAATCCGATTCGTGCCGGCGCTGGGCGGATTGAAAGTTGGTCCGGCGCAATCCCCACGCACCGTAAGGGTGGAAAAGCTCGACGCCGCGAAATGATCGCTTGTGAGCCCGCCCTTCAGGCGGTAGCTTCTCGTTCCCGATCGTCGATTCAGCGAACCCGTTTTTGGAGCAACATGAAGTGCATTCTTTTGATGGCGGTGCTGGCGTTCCTCGGTCTTCCGGCTGCCGGCGCGCTCGCCGCACAGGCCGAAAACCCGAGTGACACGCCCACGAAGAAGCAGATTTACCACGTCGTGTCGCTGAGTTTCAAACCCGCCGCCACGCCCGAGCAGATCAAGCAGGTTGAAGAAGCCTTCGCCGCCCTCAAGACCAAAATCCCCGGCATCACGTCGCTGCACTGGGGCACAAACGTCAGCCCCGAAAAGCACGACCACGGCTTCACCCACTGCTTCGTCCTCACCTTCGCAAACGAAAAGGACCGCGACGGTTACCTCGTCCACCCCGCGCACAAAGCCTTCGGCGCCCTCCTGGGCCCCATCCTCGGAGATGTGATGGTGATCGACTTTGTGGATAAGGAGTGACGCGTCACCTCTGCCCCAAAACCACCGGCAATTCCTCGTACTTCTCCCCCCGCCGGAACTTGATCTTTACCTCCTCGCCGGGCTTGTGGGCGGCGAGGAGCGGGGCGAAGGACTGATAGTCGCGCACCTGGCGGTCGGCCATGGCGACGATTACATCGCCGCTTTTTAGCCCCGCCTTTGCCGCGGGGCCGTTGGGGAGCACGAGGCCGATCTTTAATCCATCGTTTGCGGTGGCGAAATGGATGCCCAGGTACGCCCCGCCGGGGCCGGCGGATTGGGCGGGGGCGGTGCGGGCCAGCATCCACGCCTCCCAAGTCCGCTGCAAATCGGGCAGCGTCAGGCCGGTCACGCTTTCCAGCGCCGTCTGCCCCGTTGGGTCCAGCGCGTACGAGGCGGTGTACACGTCGTAAAACTTGCGCAGCAGCTTCTGCTCGTGGAGGTAGAGCATCAGGCTGCTCGATTCGCCGTAGCTGAGGTTCGGGGACTTGACGAAATCCTGCGGCGAAGTCCGCAGCAGCCTTTCGAATGGAATTAGCGCCTGCCTCCGCGCCGCCGACTGCACGAAGCCCAGGCGGAAATTGTCGTGCGGGACGAGCACGTCGTCCTCGAAATCCCCCGCCTCGAACATTGCCGCCAGTCCTTCGCGCAGCCAGATCGGGTGCTCCTGCCCGAGGGCGCGCTGGTCGGCCGAGTGCAGCGCGTGGGTGAATTCGTGGGTCATCACCTGCCCGAGCCGCTGCGCCAGCAGCGTGCGCGTTTCGTCCTCATACAGCCCCAGCACGCCCGGCCGCTTCATCAGCTTGTGGTAGTCGGATGCGGAGGGCAGCACCACGCGGATGAACTCATCGGGCTTGTGCGAAAAGAGCTGCTCGCACTGGCTGCGCGTCTGCGCCTCGAGCCAGGCCTTGAGGGCGTCGAGCGTGGCGCGGTCGGTGTTGGTGGCGAAGATGAGCTTCTTCTCCTCGTCCACCTCGTATAAATAATCCTTTCCGAACTTCTGCCGCAGTTCCTCGATCGCGCGCTCCGCCGCCCGGTGGCAAATCTCCTCCTTCCGCGCGACCAGTTTCAAATACCGCGGCAGCTCTCGCAAACTCCTCAAATCCGGATCCCCCTCCAGCTGCGTGAAATCCGTAAACCCGAATTCCGTCGCCCGCTCCAACGAATCGAGCGCCTCGGTGCGCTTCCCATTGACCGCCTGAATGCACGCGAGGTTGTAATGCCAGACCGCCTTGTCGGGAATGATGGCCAGCGCCTCGCCGAGCTTGGCCTGCGCGCCGTCCAGGTCGTGATGCTCAAGGAAAGTGATCGCCTCCCGTGCCAGCGCGAAGGCATGCTTGCGCTCCACCTCCGCGGCCGCGGCAGCCCGGGCGGCGGGAAGGGCGCTCGCCGGTTGCGCCGATGCGCGTTGGGAGGCTGTGAACAGGGCTAAGGCAACCAGGAGCAGCGCGGACCGCGCGGGGGCGCGGCAGCTCGTGGCACGGGGTTTCAACCCGTGTTCGCGCTGCGATGCGGCGATGGCGTTCCGATGGAACGGGGGGAATCTTGTTCCGGAGTACCGGAACCATGGGTTGAAAACCCATGCCACAAAATGCGGCCATACGCTTAGCCCGGTTTTCATGCCGCACAGTATAGCTTGCCGGCGTCAGCGAGTACCCTTGTTTTGCCATGATCGAATTCGGAATCACGGATCATCTCGAAGGCCCGCATGATTGTCCTTCGGCGCAGGTCTATGAGGAAATCGCGAAGCAAACGGAATTGGCCGACCGACTTGGGTTTCAATACGCGTGGTTCGCCGAGCATCATGCCCATGCCCATGCCGGGCATCTGCCCGCCCCGCTGCTGCTGGCCCAACACCTCGCGGGCCGCACGCGGCAGATCCGCCTGGGGACGGCCATCATCTGCCTCAATCTGCATCACCCCCTCGCGGTCGCGGAGCAATGCGCAGTGGCGGACATTTTGATGAAAGGCCGTAGCGCCTTCGGATTCGGCAGCGGCAGCACGCCTGAGGAATTCGGCCTCTTTGGCCTGCCCGTCGCGGAGGACGCGCAGCGCCACGCCCGCTTCGCGGATGCTTTGCGCCTGATCCAGGCCGCGTGGCGCGGACGCATAAGTGAAGCGGAAGGAGTCCCGTTCGCGGTCCCCGCTCATGCCCCCCTGCCGCTGCCGGCGGCCGATCTTCCGTCGCGCTGCTGGCTCGCCGTCAACAGCCTCGCCGCGGCTCGCATCGCCGGGGCCTTGCGGTTCAACATGCTTTTCTCCCACCTTCGCACGCCCGCCCAATACCGCGAGTACCGCGCCGCCTACCACCAGGCCGGCGGCGCAGGGCGGGTCGCCGCCAATCGGCCGGTTCACGTCGCCAAGGATGACGACACCGCCTTCGCCCGCGCCGAGCCGGCCCTTCGTATTCTGTGGAAACGATTCCGCGCCGAAGGCAAAATCCCCGCCGACGCTGCCGAGCCTCGACGAATCGAAGATCTATGTGCTCACCCGATCAACTTCATTGTCGGCGGCCCCGAACGCGTGGCCATGCAATTGGCGGATCTGCATTCCCAGGCCCCATACGATGTCGCCAACCTGGAGGTCCGCTGGGACGGCGTCGATGTTGATGCCGTCGCCGATTGCATGAACTTGCTTGCCTCTTCTGTCCGCCCGAAACTCACGTCCATGCTGGGCAGATGAGCCCGGCAAGTTGTTCCGCGCCCGCGCGGTCCATACCATCGGCCATGGCATTTGAAGAACGCGATTACAGCCGGGAGCCCGTCGGTGGCCGGGCTTTCGGGGCATTTGGAGGCTGGTCGGTCACGGTCTGGCTGATCGTCATCAATTGCGTCGTGTTCCTATTGGAATTGCTCAATCCGCTTGTGGGGCAACTGGGAGCTTTTTCGGCCTATACCGCGATCGATCATTTGCAGATCTGGCGGTTCATCACATTCCAATTCCTGCACGCAAGCCCGAACCATTTGATCTTCAACATGATCGCCCTCTACTTCTTCGGCCCAATGGTCGAGCAGTACCTGGGCTCCCGGCGGTACCTGGCCTTTTATCTCTTATGCGGGATTGCCGGCGCTGGCATGTACCTGCTTTTGCTTGTGATGCGCGTGCTTCCGGACGGGCCGTACACGCCATTGGTGGGAGCGTCTGCTGGGATTTTTGGCATACTGATCGCCGCGGCCACGCGCATCGCGCCCGACGCGCGGGTGATGCTGCTGTTCCCGCCCATCCCGATGCAGTTGCGGACGCTGGCGTGGGTGATGGTGGCGATCGCGGCGGCGACCGTATTTTTCAACTGGCGCAACGCCGGGGGGGAGGCGGCGCACCTGGGAGGGGCGGTGGCGGGATATCTGCTTATCCAGCGGCCACAGGTGTTGAACGTGTTCGCGAGGGGGAGCAGGCGGTAAGCGGGGGGAGTAGGCAGTAGGCAGTAGGCAGTAGGCAGAAAATGCTGGAGCTCATGCAAAGTGCAAAAGTCAAAATGCAGAGCGGCGGGAGGGTGGACCTTCGGTCCGACCGCTACGCGGTGAGGGCCGATCGCGATCTTTCATTTTGACTTTTGCATTTTGCACTTTCCATTCAATTTTCCCCTGCTCCCTGGCTACCGCCAAGTGCCTGTTCTCCGCCACAATTATCCTTTCTATTGCACCCTCAAATCCGCTATACTCCCCACATTGGAAATCGGAACGCAATCCGATTTTCCGTTGGAGGCTAGTGCTCCCGTCCGAGGTTTCGGCCGGGACGCTCATTTCTCTGAATCGGATTGGGAAGTAAATGCGATCCAAACCCCTTGCCCGGGCGGCTGCGCGCTTAGCTATCAGGATGGCCGCCCTTGCGGGGATCGGTCTGGCGGGAGGTACTCGCGCGCTGGCCGAGGATGTCTCGGCGCCGGCGATCTTCCAGGATTTTGAAAATAGCTACGGCACCATCGAAAACCGGATGGCCGACGTTTTCAATGCCGGCTACGGGGCGACCTACACGCCGCCGCCCGGGCGGGCGGATTCGGGCAATTCTTCGGTGGGGTACGATCAATACAACCGCTTCGACCTGGGCAGTGCTGGAAATCCGACTTTGTACGGCACCGAGACGGGCCTCAAGGCGATGATCAACGCGGTCCACACCATGGGCGGGAGCGCCTACGTCGATCTGGTTTGGAACCACAGCGGATTCAGTGATTCGAGCACTGCCGGCTTCGCTGCCGCGGGCGGGTACCCCGGGTTCGCCATCACGCTCCAAAGCACGAACCCCAACGCGCCGGGTTACAACACGCAGGGCATCAACGACGTCGATGGAGATTACCACTCCGCCTTCGACAGCAGCACCACCGGCATGCGCCTCTCCGGCCTCGTGGACATCGCACAGGAGAAGAAATATCAATTCATCCGCAGTCCGGTGAACGCGGCGGACACCCGCAACCTCCCCGCCGGGACGGTCCCCGCCTTCGGGCGGTTGGCAAACGTCGCCGATCCGAACAACGCGCGCTTCTACCCCGACAAGTCGCAGCAGCCCATCATGGTCTTCGACCCGACGACGGGTGAGCAGAACATCGCGGTCTACGCATTCAACCCGAATAATCCGATGGGGGGAACCGCCGTCCCGGAAAGCGCGCAGGGCTATCTCATGCGCAACGCGCAGTGGCTCGTGCAGAGCATCGGCGTGGACGGATTCCGCGTCGATGCCGCGAAGAACATGGACCCCGTCGTTTTGAACTCCCTCGACCGCGCGGTCTACCGCTCCTCGTTCCGCACGCTTCTTAACGGCCAGCAGCAGCAGATTTTCAGCTACAGCGAGGTCTTCGATGGCGACCAAAACCTCCTCCAGCAATACGTCCGCAAGGACATCAACCCTTCTAACCCGGGCCGCATCGGCGGCAACCGCGACGTGCTCGATTTCCCGCTCTTCTTCGCGATGCAGTCCAACCTCAGCGGCAACGGCCTGAACAACAATTGGAGCAACGTGGTGGGCGCGAGCATCGACCTGCACGACGACGGTTTGCGCAACGGGTCGCAGGGCGTGACGTTCGTCTCCAGCCACGACAACGGCCCGCCCGCCCTCGACAGCGTGGCGTACGCCTACACGTTGATGATGCCGGGAAACACGCAGGTCTATTTCAACGGCCACGAGTTCGGCGCTAACCGAAGCTTCCCCCAAAACGGCCGCGAGGACGCGCTGGGCGGGACGTACGGCAACGCCGTTCCCACGCTCGTCGATCTCCGCAATCGCTACGGCCGGGGCGACTATCGGCAGGATTTTCTCGAGAAGGAGAACTACGCCTTCGAGCGCACGAACGCGGCGCTGGTGATGTTGAGCAACCGAACCGACGCGGGATTCGATAGCCGCACGATCGACGTCACCTTCGCGCCCGGCACCCCGCTGATCGAGCTGACCGGCAACGCGCACAGCCCGATCAGCGACCCGCATGGAGACATCCCCACGCTGCTTGTCGTCAATGCCGACTCGAGCAGCCCGACGGGCGCATCGGTCAATTGCCGGTTCCTCCGCAATTCGACTTTCAACCTTCAGGGCAGTTCGGTTTTCACTGGCAACGGCTACCTCGTCTACGGCCTGCCTACGCCGCAGGGGAACGTCGCGCTCACCAACGTCTCGCAGGTTCTCAAAGGCTCCACGCCTTTCAGCTCGAATTCGGACACGCGTAACTACCTCAACGGCACGACGCGCCTGAGCGACATCAGCGTCGTCACCAGCAACAGCTTCCAGGTGCAGCTTCACACGACCGCGATGAACATTGCTGGCTACGGCCGCGATTTCCCCGCCGACGGGGACAACGCCCTGCTCAAGCTCGACGGCGGGCTCGACGTCAACAACAATGGCGTCGTCGATTTCACCACGCCCGGCGCGGTGACCTACGGCTTCGAGCAGTTCGCCACAACGCGCTCCCCCGGCTTCGGCAGCGCCAACGGCAACGGCAGCTACGCCCAAAACTTCGACACCTCCAAGCTCTCCGAGGGAATGCACTACATCGACGTGATCGCCTTCCGCCACCGCAGCGACGGAGGCCCGGCGGTGTACAGCGACTGGCGGCAGGCGATTTACGTGGACCGCCTCCCGCCCAACTCCGGCATCGACAGCCTCAAGCCCACCGTCCAAGGCGTCAACGAAAACCAGACCGTGACGATCCGCTCGCTGGACCAGACCGCCAACAGCGTCCACGTCTTCCTCGATTTGCCGGCCGCCCTGGACGCCAGCCACATCCTGGCGATGATCGCCAACCACACCCCCGCGGCCCAGATCGACCGCGACCTGTTCAGCACGTCATTCAACGGGCTGACCAATGGCAATCACGTCATGACGATCGTGTCGTACGAAATGGACGGCAACTACAACGTGCAGCGCGTGGTCGAAAACGAATTCGCGGCACTAGGGACCAGCACGATTTTCGGCGCGGGGCTGGGGGATGTGAACTTCGACGACAAGTACAGCTCGGCGGACGTCTCAATGTTCGCGACGCTGTACAACAGCAACAATTCCCTGTTCAACCCCGCCGGTGACTTCAACGGCGACGGCCTGATCAACTACGCCGACGCCCTGCTGCTGGGCACCCGCCTCCACGCCGTAAACGCCGACTCGGCGACGCTGGCCGCGTACAACACCTTCCTGCAAAGTGTCCCCGAGCCTTCCGCAGCGTTCACCGTAGCACTCCTGGGCGCCGGGCTATTGCGGCGTCGAAGAAACAGTTAGAGCGTTCCGACCTCCTCCGCGCTGCTGGAACAAACCGCCGCGCGGAAAACCGCGAAGCCGCGAAGAGCGCGAAGACGGACGCGAAGAAAGTCGATGTAGCACCAAGAACGCCAAGGGGGACAAGGAAGCCAAGATAAAAATCTTGGCGTCCTTGGCCCCTTGGCGTAGTTCTTCCGCCATTTGCCGCGGTTTACTTCTTCACCGCTTCCCTCAAGCTTTGCAGGTACGCGATCAGATCGGCGAACTGCTGTGGGGTGAGCCCGGCCTGTAGGCCGTCGGGCATGACCGAGACGTTGCTCGTCTTGCGGACGTCGATGTCGGACTTGCGGACGACGATCTTGTTGGCGGAGGAGTCAAAGAGCGTGACCTCCGTGTCGGTCTCCCCGCGGACCACGCCCGATTGCACGTTGCCGTCCTTGGTGCGGATGAGGGTTTGCTCGTAGCCCGCGGCGATCTGCTTCGACGGGTAGAGCACCGATTCAATGATCTGGGCGCG
>JAQGHP010000293.1 GCA_028288775.1 Phycisphaerales bacterium
GATAGTTTCCCATGCCGTACCCAGGATGTCGAGCCACCGGCTGAGCTTGCAATCCCGATGGAATGTATCCAGTGCCATAGCGGCAAACTACTTTTCCAAGCCCCGCCTTATTGTCGGCGTCGCGTTGACCGCCCTCCCGAATCCTGGCAAACAGCGCCACGAAGCACAAAGGGCCGTTGCCAGGAATTGAATCTCCCAATTAGAGTTCTTCCAGTCGTTGTTGCTTGTCCAGATCGAGCAGCGCGGTGATGAGCGGGTCGAGTTGCCCGGCCAGGATCTGGTCGAGGTTGAAGTTTTTTTCTCCGCCGCCTTCGCCTCCTAGTCGGTGGTCGGTGCAGCGGTTTTGGGGGAAGTTGTAGGTGCGGATTCTTTGGGAGCGGTCGCCGGAGCCCATCATGGCTTTTCGGGCGCTGGTGGCCTGGGCGTGTTGCTTGGAGCGCTCGGCTTCGTAGAGGGTGGCGCGGAGCAGGGCCCAGGCGCGTTCCTTGTTCTGGGTCTGGCTCTTGTGCTCGGTCATCTTGAATTGCAGGCCGCTGGGCTTGTGGCTGATGTACCAGCCGGTCTCAACCTTGTTCACATTCTGCCCGCCCGGCCCGCCGCCCCGGCAGCCGAACTCCTCAACGTCCTTCGGGTTGATGTCGATCTTCACGTCCGGCAATTCGGGCATCACCGCGACCGTGGCGGCGGACGTGTGAATGCGCCCCTGCGCCTCGGTTTCCGGCACGCGCTGCACGCGATGGCCGCCGCCTTCGAAGCGGAGATGGCGGTAGGCGCTTGAGCCCTTGATGTTGACGATGGCTTCCTTAAATCCGCCGCGTTCGCTGACGGAATAGTCGCTGGTGTCGAAGCGCCAGCGCTTCTGCTCGCAGTAGCGGCGATACATTTCGTACAGGTCGCGTGCGAAGAGTGCGGCTTCTTCGCCGCCGGTGCCAGCGCGGATTTCCAAGAAGAACGAATCGACCGCGTTGTCCTCCGCCGCGACGAACTCGTCCTTGAGGGCTTCGAGAATCGCGGTCGCCTTGGCGTCCGCGGCGGGCAGTTCCTCCGCGGCCAGCTCGGCCATGTCCGGGTCGGCCCGATTCCCAATCAGCTCGCGCAGCTCGGCGGCCTGTGCCGTCGCTTTGCAGTATTCGCGGTACTGGCCGACGATTTGATCGAGCTTGCCCTTTTCCTTGCTCAGCGAGACGAGCTTCGCCGAGTTGCTCAGGACGGAGGGGTCGCCGAGCTGACTCTCCAGTTCGTCGTAGCGCAAACTGAGCTCGTCGAGCTTGCGGATAAGGGATGGGGGTACGTTCAATACTTCAGCCATGGGAGGCTCCTTCCAGTCGGCAGCCGCGGAAGACCGCAAAATGCCTGCGTCAATCGATGAGGAATTCAGGAACGGACAGACGGCGGGCGCTTCCGGAGGAGCTAAAGCTTGGCGAACTTGCGACTGGAGTGAAGCATGGAATGATTATATCGCGCAGAGGGGCGAATGTATCTGCCGAGATTTGCGATTGCCGATTTGCGATTTGCGATTGGGGAAATCTCAAATTTGAGATTTGAAATCTCAGATTTCAAATCTGTCACTCAATCGCAAATCCCTCCCCCTTTACATCGTCTTTCCCGCTTGCTGCGCCGCTTCGGCTTCGGCGGGCGTGGCCTCGACGAGCTGGATGGTTTCCGGCTGCGGCTCCTGGCCTGCGCCAGGGCGGCGGTTGAGGCGGACGTTGGGGAGGCGCAGAACCGCCTGCCGCAAAGCCTGCTCCCAGCGAACGCGGATCTTGGTCAGGTCGGGGTCGTCTTCCTTAAATCGGCGATGGCGCGTGATGTCCAGCTCGTCCAAAGAATAGACCAGCAGATCCACCGGCGGGCCGACGGTGACGTTGGACTTCATCGTCGAATCCATCGACAGCAACGCATATTTGGCGGCCTCTTCCAGAGTCGTGCGGTCGTACTTGATTCCGCGGTCGAGGATGGGGCGGCCATACTTTGTTTCGCCAATCTGCAGGTAAGGGGAGTCCTCGGTGGCTTGTAAGGGGTTGCCCTGGGGGTAGATCAGGATGAGGTTGGGTTCTTCGCCGCGGATCTGCCCGCCGAGCAGGATGTTCACGTTGAAATTGTATTGGTCGCGTTCAAGCGCGACGCGGTCGAGGTCGGAGA
The DNA here is from genome assembly GCA_028288775.1 of Phycisphaerales bacterium. Lineage (GTDB taxonomy): Bacteria > Planctomycetota > Phycisphaerae > Tepidisphaerales > Tepidisphaeraceae > RYN-428. The sequence continues at coordinate 2,143 of JAQGHP010000293.1, forward strand.
CGCGGCGCATCTGCTCGCCGATGATCCGGGCCGCATCGTACATGGAGGGCGCCTGGGCCAGTCCCTTGCCCGCGTCGAAGTCGCGGTTCAACAGCGTCAGGATGGACTGCGAAAGGGAGAGGCTGCCGCTGACGAGAATGATAAAGACGCGCTCGCCCGGCTGCACGAAGGTGTGCATCTTGCGGGTGGTGTTGACCTGGTCATAGCCCGCGTTGGTGCGGGAGTCGGAGGCCATCACCAGGCCATACTTGGTTACGACGCCGAGGCAATAAGTCATCGGAACAGCAATCCTTTCACGCAATGCGGGCCGGAGTCGGAATGATACCAGAGCGTGCCGATCCATGACACCCGGATCAGACGTTGACGGATTTACCTGACAAACAGTAGGGTCAAATATTAAGAAACCACTTACACGCTAACCGCGACATTGTTACGCATGCTCATCAAAATAGGCTACGAGCTCATCTTCAATATCTCCGCCCCGGTGCCCATGGTATTGATGTTATACGCGCACCCGGAGCAGGCGGCGGTGCTGCGCAAACCCGAGCGGCTCCAAGTCTTTCCAGAAGTGCCCATCCACAATTATATCGACTCTTTCGGTAACCGGGTTGGGCAGCTGCTCGCCCCGCCAGGAAAGCTGCGCCTCACCTACGACAACGTCGCCGAGGACAGCGGCCTGCCCGAGCGGAAA
>JAQGHP010000304.1 GCA_028288775.1 Phycisphaerales bacterium
ACGCCGCGATCTGCGGCGCGTACTTTTCCCACCCCGCGACCGAATCGAGAAAGCGGAGGGCCGCCGCGTGACGGGTGCGTTCGAGAACCTGGGCACTGCGCGCGCGGTCGTTCGTAGTCGGCTCGACGGCGGCCTGGGGCGCGCTACCCTCGGTCACATTTTTCGGCTGTACTGCGGGGATTGACATTTCGTAACTTTGGGTCATTCGCATCGGGTCCAAATACCGTCTGATCGACCAGCATAGGGCTGGCATTGTCCAGACCTCAATTGTATCGGCCGGGTCGATCGGATGTATGGGCGAAAACCCGCCGCCGCCCGTTTCGGATGCGTGACCGTTTCGGCGGGGCCCTTTCTCAGTCCTCCGATAATCCCGGGGAGGGAATTGAATGTCGCGGCCCACGGGGAGCGGCGCGTGAGCTATCGGACTTTCCCTGATGTCCCGCGTTCCATCCGGGTGGACGGAGGACGCAGAGCCCAAATCCATTGCCAACCCAACCCGAACATTTACCAGTGATGATGACGTATATTTTGTTGGCGGACATGTTTGTCCGTGGAGCAATGCGACGGCAGGCGGAGGGTCGCACCGGCCGCAAGGGTCGGAGAAAAGGGATAGCAACCAAGGAAGATCACCATGGCGGTTCGTAACGCAAGGAAGCAGGATTTGGGGGAAGAGTTGGAGAGGGTGAAGCGGCGGATGGAGCAGGCGGTTTTCGAACTTTCCGAGGCGCGCGACCGCATGCCCCCGAAAGCTGCCGCGGCACACTTCGCCCACGATAACCCCCGCGCCGAGAGCGATTTGACGAACCTCTGCATCAGCCTGGAGCTCGCGCTGCAGGACACGCGCAACTGGGCGCGCCAGCTAGCGGACAAGGCCCGGGAAGTCTGCTATCCTGTCCCGAGTGAAGTTTCGGGACGTCATTCGGGAAATTGAGGCCGACGGATGGCGGCTGATTCGCCAACGCGGAAGCCATCGCCAATTTCACCACCCCACCAAACGCGGCACCGTGACCATCGCGGGGCACGCAAATGATGACGTCAGACCGGGGACTCTCGCGAGCATTCGCCGACAGGCGGGGCTGCGCTGACAGGAGACGCCATGCGGTACGCCGTCGTCATCGAGAAATCTTCTCGTAATTATTCCGCATACGTGCCGGACGCGCCCGGATGCGCTGCCACAGGCAAGACGGTTCAGGAGACCCTGGGCCTTTTGCGCGAGGCGCTCGCGATGCACTTTGAATCCATGCGCGGGCAGGGGGAGCCAATCCCGGATCCCCAGACGCTCGTGGACTACATTGACGTAGGGGTTGCGGTTTCCAGTACTCCAGAGTCGACCGCGATTCCGCCGCGGACGTTCCGCGGAAAGCAAAGGGGCGCTAAGGTGGGCTGAGTGCATCTGCCGATGTCCTTCAAGGGGCCGATTTTCATTTCTGGCGAATATGACCGACGCGTACCAGCAGATCCTCGATTCCCTCTCCCGCGCCCAGCGCGTTCTTGTCACCACGCACGTTCGCCCCGACGGGGATGCGCTGGGGACATCGGCGGCCCTCGTGCTGGGGATGCGGCAGCGCGGCGTCGATGCCCAGGTGCTGCTGCTGAGTCATCTCCCGACGAAATACGCCTTCATCTTCAACGACAATGGCATCGTCCACCACGACGCCGAAAAGGGGTGGCCGCAAACGCTCGCACTGGAAAATTTTGACACATTGCTCGTGGCGGACACAGGGACGTGGTCGCAGCTTCCGGGGCTGCGCGAGCGTTTGGAGAAATGGCAGGGAACCAAGCTCGTCGTGGACCACCATCTCACGCAGGAAGACTGGGCGGACGCGAAGCTGGTGATGACCGAAGCCGCGGCGGCGGGGGAGATAGCCGCGGAGCTGCTGGATCAGTGGCAGGTGAAAATCGACAAGCCCATGGCGTCCGCACTATTCGTCGCCATCGCAAGCGATACGGGCTGGTTCCAGTTTTCCAACACGCGGCCGTATACCCTCCGCCTGGCGGCACGCCTGATGGAAGCCGGGGTGAATACCGACGAGCTGTATCAGTTGATCTACCAGAACGAGCGGGCGGAGCGGGTGGCGTTGCAGACCCGCGCGCAGCAGTCGCTTGAGCTTCTGCTGGACGGGCGGCTGGCGGTAATGCGCGTCTGCAAAGAGGACTTTGAGCAGACGCGGGCGAACGTACCGGATACGGAAAACCTCATCAACATTCCGCTTCAGATCCGCAGCGTGGAAGTATCGGTGCTGCTGACGGAGCCGCGGGATTTCGGCCCGGTGCGGGTGAGTTTGCGGAGCAAGGGGCATGTGGACGTGGCCCGCTTCGCCGAGCAATTCGGGGGCGGCGGGCACGCCCGTGCGTCGGGACTCAAGCTCGATATGTCACTTCAGGACGCGCACCAAGTTGTAATTGAGGCCATGATTAGGGCGATGTCAGCAATCTAGTCGATTATGCAGCCAAACGCCTCCCTTGAAACACGTTAACTAAAGCCATCTTGTTTTCCTCGTAAAGCCGCCGCGCACCACCATGCCCCAAAATGCGCCGCCCGCAGGGGGTGGTGCGCTCTTACGGGAAATTAAAGTAACGCCCGGCATTCCGTTGAGTAGCTTGGTATGATGCCTGTGTCTATTTTCTGCGGGGCCGGCGGCGAACGCTTGCCGCCTATTTTCCGATCGGGAAGTTCTCTACAAAAGGGATTGCAATGCAGACTTCAAACCTCCGGCGATTTCTTCGGACAGCCATTCGGTGCGCGGTGTCTTCCGCGGCCGTTATTTCCCTTGGCGCGTTTGCGTTCACGGCGCGGGGCGCTGATGGCGAGGCAGCGGACTTTCCGCCCGGGGTGTTCACCGATGGCGGCCATTACGACTTGCACGGGCTTCGTGGCAAAGTCGTCGTGCTGTTCTTCTTCGAGGAGAGCTGCCCCACCTGTCGGGGAACGATTCCCGAGCGCAACAAGCTCGTGCAGTCCATGAAGGACAAGCCGGTGAAGTTCATCGCGATCGATCCGGGGCACGGCGTTAGCGATGCCAACGCCTACCAGCAGGAAACGAAACTCATCATGCCGGTTTACCCCGATCCGCTCCGGGTGATGGAAGGTCGGTGGGGCGAGCACATTTCGCTGCGGAATATTTATCAGTTCAAAGTCATCGACGCCGAGGGAAAGGTCGCCGCCCTGCGGGTCGATGACATTCCCGCGGTCGTGGCGAAAGCCTCTTGGAAGTACAAGGACAAGGGCTACAACCCCAAGCTCAACGCAGCGATCGAATGCTTCGAGTGGAACCAGCACGCGGCGGGGATGAAAATGCTCAAGCCGCTGCTGAAGGACCACAGCAAGGCGGTTGCGGACGATGCGCAGAAGCTACTCGCCGAGATCAAAGGCGAGGTCGAGCAGTGGAAAGCGGACGCCGACAAGATGGTCGATGACAAGCCGGTCGAGGCCTACGACCTGTACGCCCACGTGGCGGCGGTTTTCCCCGCCGACGAACTGGGCAAGTCGGTCGAAGACCCGATCAAGAAGCTCAAGACCAACAAGGCCGTGAAGGACGAGATGGGCGCCCGGCAGATGTTCGAACAGGTGGGCGGGGTGATGGCCAAGGCCACGCCCCAGCAGCGGGCGGCGGTGGCGCAGTTCTGCCGCTCGATCGTCAAAAAATACCCCGGCACGCCGACGGCGGAAAAAGCCTCGGCGCTGGCCGATGAACTCGCCGCGGGAAAAGCGATGATCCCGGCGGAGGAGATTCCGGGAGCTCGGGTGGCCAGCGCGCAGTAAATCGGATGATGTATCGGTTCGGACCGCGCGGTTTGCGGGCAAGCATTGTGCGGCACCACGGCGCGTTCGATTCGTACTTACTGTGGCCGTTCCGAAATGCTACTCACTCTCCCTGTACTTGGAGGAGAGGGCAGCATGAGGGGCCCAGCGTGAAGTTGTGTGATTCGCAGGAAGGCCATGTAGGGTGGGCGTACTCGCCCACCATTTGACGCTCAGGCGGTGGACGAACGGTGGGCGAGTACGCCCACCCTACATGACCCTATTCGGAATTCGGCGCAACTCGACGTTCCGCCCCTCACCCTAAACCCTCTCCCCCGAGTACGAGGGAGAGGAAACCAGAGCGGCGAGTTCGAAGCCGAGTATTCCGGAGGCAAGCAGGAGCGGTCGTGGCAAGTAACGCGCTGAACGCAATCCGTCGTGTGCTGATCGGCGTGGTGGCCGTCGCGGCCTTCGCTTCGGGCGCGTCGGCGGAGGAATTCCAGAACCCCAAGGCAAACATCCCGCCCAAGGCCGCGCCGCAGCGGCGCAACGCCGGGGAAGGGATGCCGCCGTTGCCCCTCCCGGCGACCCCGCTCCGCCGATCGGAGAAGAAGCGCGAGCCGTCCCCTCCCGCGCTCGTCGGGAACATCACCTTCTCGCAAGCCTCGCTCAGGGGCACCGGCGTCGACTGGCAGACTACGATCATCGACATCGAAAAGTGGGTTGATTTCACCAACGCCAACATCGGCCAGCGCTACCGCTTTGTCGGCACCGACTTTTCCAAATTCAGCTACGACCCGACCGATCTGCCCATCCTCTATTTCACCGGCTGGAAGCCGCTTCCTCAGTTTGACGACGCGACCATCGCGCACCTCCGCCAATACCTGATGGACGGCGGCACGTGGGTGGTCCACAGCAACTGCGGCCGGCCGGAGTTTAACGAAAGCTTCCGGCGCGAGATCAAACGCATCTTCCCCGACCGCGAGCTCGCCGCCGTCCCGACCGATCACCCGATCTTTAGCGCGTACCACAAGATCACTGAGATGCGCGTCTGCAAGGGAAAGGAGCCGGTGAAGGCGATCCCGCCGTACCTGGAGGTCATCAACATCGGCACGCGGGCGGCGGTGATCTTCTCCCCGATCGACCTCTCCTGCGGGTGGGACGCCGAGGCCCACCCCATCGAAGGCGGCATTCTCTACAAACAGGAAGACGCCCTGAAGATGGGCGCGAACATCGTCACCTATTGCCTCGCCGAGTATCAGTACGGCCGATTCTTCGGCCACCAGAAGGTCTACCACCAGGCCGCGGACGCCACGCGCGATCAGCTCGTCCTCGGCCAGATCGTCCACAACGGCGACTGGGACTCCACGCCCCACGGCATCCCCAACCTCCTCAAGACCATCGACCAGTCCACCACCCTCCACGTGCAGTTCAAGCGCGTACCCGTGGACCCGGAAAAGGCCGACATCTTCAGCTTCCCCGTGTTGCTCATGACCGGCCAACGCACCTTCAGTTTCACGCCCGACACCCGCAAACGCCTCCGCCAATACCTCGACCGCGGCGGCACGATGATCGTTGACGACGTCATCGGCAGCAGCGAGTTCGACGCCGCGTTCCGAAAGGAAATCAAGGAAATCTACCCCGATAAGGCCCTCGCGCCCCTGCCGGGCGACCACCCGCTCTTCACGTTCGTGAACGACGTGACCAAGACAAAGCTCGCGCCGCTCGCGGCCCAGCTCATCGGCACGGACTCGGTTCCGCCGCGTTTGGAAGTGATTCAAATCGACGGGCAGATTCCAGTAATCTACTCGCCGCTCAGCATGAGCGCGGGATGGGAACAGCTACCGCGCGCCTACGACAAGGGGTATGCGGATGAAGATGCGTTGAAGCTGGGGGTGAACGTATTCATGTACGCGGTTTCGCATTGAGAAAGCGGGCAGGGCGGGCTATTCGATCTCGACTCGATAGCTAACGATCCAGAGATCAATTTGATCGAGCCGAGTTTTCCATCGCTCCTTAAACCTCTTCATCCATTCCCGATTTTTCGAAGCGTCCGGCACGTCGACGACAATACGGACGAGATTGTCGCGGTAAATCACGCCCGAGTGACGCCAATGGCCTTCTACTCGCTGCGTCTCATAACTGGCTGCGCCGAACTCGCCGACGACTTCCAGAACCGCTTCCGCGAGCCACTCCTGATCAATCGGGCGTCCATCATTGAACTGAAGGGGAAGAAGAACCTCGAACCGCCGCCATTTGCTGCTCATAAGTCGTTTTTCCCTTGACGGTGAAAGGTATGCTTTGATCCGCAAGTGCTTCCAACGCAGCTTCGGGCACGAGATGCTCGCCCGATCGGAGCACACGTCCGGAAAACCGACCCAATAGAAACCCAAGCGCACGCTTTTCGGTAGCACGATCAGGAAATGTAATAGTTACCATGTGGCGAATCCTTCAACGACTTCTTGGACGATTCGACGCTCTCGTCTTATTCTAGCATCTTCTCGGCTAAAAAGGAGATCCGCTTGTCCCAAGCCCCCGTCCAGCCGGTCGCTGAGCGCGAATCGCAATTCCTCAGCAAGTTTGTCGCCGTTAAGCAGCAGCTTCTTCAGGAGCTGCACAAGGTCATCATCGGCCAGGACGAAGTGATCGAGCTGCTCCTCGCGGCGATCTTCGCTCGAGGGCATTGCCTCCTCGTCGGGGTGCCGGGGCTGGCCAAGACGCTGCTCGTCAGCACGCTCTCTCGCGTACTGCGGCTGAACTTCAACCGCATCCAGTTTACGCCCGATCTCATGCCCGCCGACATCACCGGGACCGACATCCTGGAAGAAGATCAGACCACGGGGAAGCGGGCATTTCGGTTCGTGAAGGGGCCGGTCTTCTCCAACATTGTCCTAGCCGACGAGATCAACCGCACGCCGCCCAAGACGCAGGCCGCCCTTTTGGAGGCGATGCAGGAGCGGCAGGTCACCATCGACGGCAAGCCGCGGCGGCTGAGCGACCGGTTCATGGTGGTGGCCACCCAGAACCCGCTGGAGCAGCAGGGCACCTATCCGCTGCCGGAGGCGCAGCTCGACCGGTTCCTGTTCAAGCAGACCCTGCAGTACCCGAGCCGCGAGGAGGAGCGCCGGATCGTCGCCACCTACGGCATGCACAGCGGACAAACGACGCCGACCGACATGGGGGTCGAACAGGTGCTCGACGCCGCCACCCTGGCGCAGGCGAACGCCGC
>JAQGHP010000309.1 GCA_028288775.1 Phycisphaerales bacterium
TAAAGTGAAAAAACGCCACACGCCGAATCGGCAGCCACGAATTGAATTTCATGAGCTCTCCGGAAATAGTCAGGCAAAAAGCCGATGCGGCCGCGAAAACGCTTGCACGAAAAGGCACGGACCGGCCGGCCCGCGGATGGAATGATACTGAAATTGGGTGGGTCTACAAAAGCGAACTGCCGATCTCCAAGAGCAATGCGGCTCACCCGTCCATTGCCCGGAGCGTGGAACAGAAACAAGGAAAGAGGACAGATCTGACGGCAGGGCCTTTCGTTGACTCGGTTCGCCCGCGAGTCTACATCTATCGGCTGAAAACCGACAATCGGAGACAAGGGCATCCGCCCCGCACCAGCGGCCATCAGCCAACGACCAAAAACCCCACCCATGCGAGCCCTCGTCTTCGACAAATCCCTTTCCTTTCAACCCCGGCACCCGGAGCCGGCGGCTGCGGGGGGCGATTCTCTGGTGCGCGTGCGGCAGGCGGGGGTTTGCTCCACCGACCTGGAAATCGTGAAAGGGTACATGGGATTTACCGGGGTGCTCGGGCATGAGTTTGTGGGAGAGGTGGTTTCTTCGCCGGATAAGGATCTCATCGGGCAGCGGGTGTGTGGGGAGATTAATGTCGTTTGCGGGCGGTGCGATTTGTGTTTGTCGGGGCTGAGCAGCCATTGCCGCAATCGGTCGGTGCTGGGGATTCTGAACCATGACGGGGCGTTCGCCGAGTTTTTGCGACTGCCGGCGATTAACCTGCACGTGCTGCCCAAGACGGTGGACGACGACGCGGCCGTGTTCGTCGAGCCGCTGGCGGCGGCGTTTCAGGTGCTCAAGCAGGTGCAGATCGACGCGCGGAAATGGGTGACGGTGCTCGGCGACGGCCGGCTCGGGTTGCTCGTGGCGCAGGTGCTGCGGGATGCGGGGTGCCCGGTGCGGGTGATCGGAAAGCATCCGGAAAAGCTGGCGCTGTGTGAGAAGTGGCAGATCCGGGCACGGCCGCTGGCGGACATTGTGCCGCGACATGATCAGGACGTGGTGGTCGATTGCACGGGCAGTGCGGCGGGGCTGGAGATGGCGATACAGATGGTTCGGCCGCGGGGGACGGTGGTGCTCAAAAGCACCGTGGCGACTGGCAAGGCGATGAACCTCGCGCCGGTGGTAATCGATGAGATCAACATCGTCGGCAGCCGCTGCGGGCCGTTCCGGGAAGCGATCCGCGCCCTGGCCGAAAAACGCGTGGACGTGACGAGCCTGATTCATCGGCGAATGAAGCTCGAGCAGGGCGTCGAAGCGATGCAATTGGCGGAGAGGCCGGGAGTGCTGAAGGTGATTGTGACAATGGAGTCGTGAATGGGGATTTCCCGGGCCCACGCGCAGCGCCGAATTGCCGCCCTCGCTGCGATCATCGAATGGCATTTGGAGAAAATGCGCTCATCGCCGTTTTCATTGGATTACAATCACTGGCGAACAGAGGTGCGCGGATGGATTATTCAGGTCGAAGCGCTCGCCCAACACACCGGGCGTCGCACCGAGACCGAAACATTGCACCGCGTCGCGCAATGGAAGAAAGCAGCCGGAGAGCCCGATGAAAGCGCAGATGACTGAGCAGCAGGAGAAACTAGTTGCCGCAGCCCTCGAGAAGGTTTTCCGTCATTACAACGAGGACGCCGGTCCGATGCACAAGGACCAGCGCACGCGCGACTTCGTCTTTCATATGACGGACTGGTACGAGGAGTTGGTACGCTTGTCCAAGCTCTACGCCGACCCCTCGGCAAGCGACCAGAAGACGTGGAACAATGACGTGGGACAGTTCCTGTACCACGCGGTCGGCCACCTTATGGCGGCGGCACGAATCAACGACACGTTTGTCGACACCTTCGGGAATGCCTCCGGGCGCAAGCGGCGCTCCCCGAAGAAGCAAGCGAAGGCGTCGTCCGTGAAGTAACTCGCTATGGCCAAAGACCTCGCAATTATCCTGAACAACGGCAGTATCAACTCCGCCGTGGCTACGGCGCTGGCGGCGCAGAAGTATCGGCCGGTGATGCTGCACGTGGAGATCGCGCCGCAGCCGGGGTCGCGGACGCGGGCGGCGTATGACCAGCAGGTGGCACACTTCAAGCCGTATCGGGAGCATTCACTGGTAATGCCCTTCTTGTCGCTTCTTGCGGGGACGGGGCCCAAACCGCAGGCGATGACCGACCCGCGGCACCCGGCGCTGCGGGGGCCGCAGATGCAGGAGTTGCTCCCGCTGGTGGCGGGGGCGGTGCGGTTTGCGGCGCACTATCAGGCGGCGGCGGTGTACCTGGGCTTGTGCGTCGGGCCGCACGGGGATGAATTGGCGCAGGCGACGGAATACGGGCAGGTGTGGAACGAGCTGATCCAGTTGCCGTGCAATTTGCCGGAGATGGAAATCGTGATGCCGCTGCTGGAGCTGGAACCCTGGCAGGTGGTGGAGACGGGGTTTCAGGTGGCCACACCGTTTGAAAAAACGTGGAGCTGCATGGAGGAAAGCGGCGAGCCGTGCTGGGCGTGCCGCGGGTGCCGGGCGAGGGAGGCGGCGTTTCATCAGGCGGGGAAGCAGGACCCGATGCGCGTGGTGCGGGGCGGGAGGTAGAGGACGGCCTACGGCATCGAGGCAAGGTCCTTGTCGATTTGCTTCTTAAATTCCGCGAGGTCGTCGCGGTAGTGCTGGTCGAGGGGCCATTTCATTTTTGCGGTTTCGGCGATGAGTTTGGCCGCGTCTTTTAGCTTCTCCTTGTCGTGTTTGCGCTCGCCTTCCTGAACAACCGTGGTCTCGACATAGTTGCGGATGTGCGGGCCCATGATGCCCTGCCGCGAGCGGTCCGCGCCGATTTCGTCGGACGCGAATTGCACGGCTTCGGGGTAGTGGCGGGCGGCGAGCTGCGCGTCGAGAAGCTGGGCGGCGAGTTGGTCGGTGGTCTGGCTTGCCTCGCCCTTCTTTTGCCAGTATTCCCGCGCCTTGGTGAAGAGGGCCGCGGCCTCGGCGGGGTCGCCGAGCTTCATATAGACCGCGCCGGTATTTTGCCTGGAGAAGGCCAGGTCCTGCTCACGTTGTGCGCGCACGGACCGCTCGAGCTTGTCGTCGAGGAAGTCGCGCTGGAGCTTGTCGTTGAGCGCCAGCAGCACCATCTTCTGGCGGCGGGGGTCGTCCTTAAGCTTCGAGGCCCATTCGTTAAGGCTCGTGAGGCCCGCGGTGGGCAGGAGGCTTTGGAACACGCCCCAGGCGCGGTCTTGCACCTTTTCGCTCTGCTCCTGCACGGGGTTCATCCGCGCGTAAAGCGTGGTGGCGACTTCGGCGAACGCGCCCGTATGGCCCAGGGCCTCGACCGCATCCGCGCGGTCGTCGGCGGAAGGCTCCTCGTCGATCCACTGGCTGATGCGGAACGCGGTGCCCGGCTCGCCCAGGTCGCCCAGCGCACGCAGCGCAGCGCCGCGCACGCGCTCGGGTTCGGTGAGGTCGAGAAGCCCGAGCAGCTTGCCGGCCAGCGCCCGGCTGCGCAGCTGGCCGACGGCCTCGATGCACGCGGCTCGGAAGTCCGCGCCGCCGGCCTGCGAAGCGCGCTGGCCGCCGACCGTCCAGAGCTCGTTGGCTATCGCACCCGCCAATTCGGGGTCCTTCTCGCGCACCTTGGGGGCAAGGCTGCGCAGGGCTTCGGCCGCGGCGATGGCCGCCTTGATCGACGGGTCATGCAACAAAACGCGAAGCTGCGGCACCGCACGCGGGTTGCCCATCAGCTCCAGCGCACGGATCTGTGCCACCTTCACTTCCGCGACGGTTTCCTGCGCGAGTTGTGTCAACACGGGGTCGAGCGCGCTCGGGTCGTTGAGCTGCCGAATCGCCTGGGCCGCGACCAGCCTCACGGCCGGGTCGCCGTCGCCTATGAGTTCCTTCAAACGGGCGGGCGCCTCGACGGGAATGGTGGCGGCATTGTTGAGCGCCTCCTGCACCTTCTCCACCCCCGCCGCCCGCACGCGGGCATCGGACGAATTGAGGAGGCGGTTAGTGAGTTCGAACCGCCCGGCCTGGTCGGCCCGCCGATATTGCTCTTCGAGGATCGCCTGCAACGCGGCGATCTCTCCCGACTGCTCGCGGCCCACGCGCTCGGCGCTGGCGTCGCGGGCGGCCAGCACATCCTCCCGCCAGACCACGTCAACCTTGGCGGCGTTGGCGTCGTGCCACTGTTTCCAGCGCTGCGCATCGTGCCCGTTACGCGGCTGGCCGGCCAGCAGCGCCAGCGCATCGCCCGCGGCGCTTTGGATGGCGAGCGGCTGGCGGGCATCCATCAGCAAGGCGTACAGCGCGTCCGCGACGGGGCGGTCCACGATGTTCGCCAGCGCGCGGATGACGGAGACGCGCAGGGGTGCGGGCTGTTTCGCGTCCTGTGCGAAGGCGAGGAGCGCCTGGCGCACATCGGGGTGGTCTCCGAACCGCGCCAACGCGCGGGCTGCGGCGTCGTGCAGGGCGGGTTTGGAGCCGAGCATCGGCAGGAGGGCGGCGACGAGCCGCGGGTCGGGGTCGGAGGCGTCCGGGATCGCGCGGGCGATCGCCAGCCTGGTGTCGGATGAGGTCGCCGGGTCTTGTAGGATTTTCAATAGGGAGTCGCGAGCCGCGGGCGAAGGGCGCGAGAGCAGCCGGCCGGCGGCTTCGTCGCGCTGCTGCTGAATCCGGTTTTCATCCTGCGGCTGGGTGGCGGGGACGGCGCGGGTGAGGGTATTGCGGAGTTGTTCGAGGTCACGACTTACGAGGGATTCGGGCGTGGACGGGGCGTCTCGCTCTGGGGCGGGGGAAGCGGGAGGCGGGGTTTGCTGTGCCGGCGCGGCGCGGGGGGGCAGAGCGGCCAGGGAGGCCGCGAGCGCTGCCGTGCTAAACCACCGCTTGGAAGCCACCTTCGAACCCTGTACCGCGCCCCGGCGGGCGCACCGCCTGTTTTCGGTCTGGAATCCCGCGTCTGCGCCACCAACGGGGGGCGGAGGCTGGGGTCCGGCCCGCGCGGTAAAACGCATTTTGAATGGACACACATGGCCGCGCGGGAACGCATTCGCCCAATGTGATCTGCCGCCGCGCCGGGAATTTACCGTATTTCCCGCCGCTGCAAAAGCCGACGCCCGGTTGGCGCGTCGGTGCGGCCCGCCCGAGCCCGATAAATCATCCTCAAATACGGTGCCGCTCCTCTTGCCAACCGCGCGAGCCGACTAGTACATTAGGGAAGTAATCGGATACTCCCGGGTAGTGCAGCAACCGACACCGCCATGAATGATTGGGACGACGCCGAGCGGAGGGTGGAAAAGGCGCAGGAGCTCTTCGAGCAGCGCCGCTGGCCGGAGGCCCTGGAGGAGCTGCGCGCCGCCATTTCCATCAACCCGTATAACGGCGGCTGGTTCTTCAACATCGGGCTGACCCTCGACGAGATGGAGCGCTTCGACGAGGCCATCGAGGCCTACCATAAAGCCATCGACATCGACGCCAACGATCTTCAGGCGATGCAGCATCTGGGCATCGATTTACATCGAATCGGCAATTTTAAGGAAGCGCTTCGCACCTTCGAGAAGATGGAGGCGATCGACTCCAGCTACGAGCCTTCCTACTGCCACCGCATCATCACCTACGCCGACATGGGCGACCACGAAAAGGCCGAGGAGATGTTCTACCTCGCCCGGCTCTACAAGGAGCACTGCCCGCACTGCTACTACAACATCGGCTGCAGCCTCCGCGACCGCGGGCTCTTCGACAAGGCCATCTACTGCTGGCAGAAGACGCTCGACCTCGACGAAAATTACCCGGAGGTGCAGGTCCGAGTCGCCGAGGCATACTGGGGCAAGGGCGAACTCGAGGCCTCGCGGCAGCATTACCTCATCGGCCTGCGCCAGGACCCCGGCAACACAGAAACTCTTTTGGATCTGGGCGACCTGCTCAGCGAGATGGGCCGCACCGATGAAGCGGGGGAGAAGTACCGGCAGGCGATCGAGCTGGCGCCCGAGGAGCCAGCGGGGTATTTCTGCCACGGGCAATGGCTCCTGCGGCAAGACCGCGACGTCGAAGCCGCCGAGTGCTTCGGCCGCGTGCTGCAGCTTGATCCGACCTACCCCGCCGCCCACCTTCGCCTGGGCGAACTCTACGCCCGCCGTCGTGAGTTGCCACAGGCCCGCAAGCACTTGCGCGCCGAGCTATTGCTGCGGCCGCAGGAGCCGCCGGTATTGATGGATCTGGCGAACCTTCTGGCCGACACGGGCCAGAACCGCGCCGCCGTCGCCTGCCTCAAGCGGCTGGTGCAGATTGACCCTAAGAGTGTCAGCGGCTGGCAGAACCTGGCGGTCGCGCAATTCCTCACGGGCCGGTATGAAGACGGGATCGCCAGCTGCCGCGAGGCCCTCCAGCATGACGCCGCGAACGACATCGCGCTCTACAACCTGTCCTTGGCGTGCGAGCATTTGGGCCGCTACGACGAAGCGCTGGCGTGGGTCCGCAAAGGGCTCGCGCTGCAACCCGCCGACGGTTCGTTGCAAAGATTGGAACTGCGCATCCGCGTGCTCAAATGGCGCGGCAG
>JAQGHP010000321.1 GCA_028288775.1 Phycisphaerales bacterium
CCCTTCGAAGATCCTCTCGGCCAAACCATCAAAGTGGGCACGTCCGGACAGGGAAGCCTCATGCTGACCATCGTCGGCGTGCTCGAGCCCACGGGGCTGCGCGCCGGCTCCGAAGGGGCCGCCATGATGAAGCGCGATCTGGACATGGACTTGTACTTCCCGCTTACCCTGGCCCGCACGGCCTTCGGCAACACCACCGTCCGCCGACAGGCGGGGACGATGGAGCGCAAGCAGATCGACCTGACCGAGATCTGGCTGCAAGCCAAACGCATCGAAGACGTCGAGCACCTCGCGTCGATCGCGGAGAACGTCGTCGCGGTAGGCGGGCAGGGGCGCAACGACGTGAAGATCTCCGCCCCCATTCAGATCCTCCGCAACGCCGAGCGTCTCAACCGGATCTTCAACTTCGTCGAAGGGGGCATCGCGTTCTTCACGATGATCGTCGGCGGGATCGGCATCATGAACATCATGCTGGCGACCGTCACTGAGCGCACCCGCGAGATCGGCATCCGCCGGGCGCTGGGCGCCAAGCGCAAACACATCACCCTGCAATTCCTGATCGAGACGACCGTGATTTCCGTCTCCGGCGGCCTGATCGGAATCGGCTTCGGCACCGGCTTCGCCCTGCTGCTCCCCTTCATCGTCGAGCACTTCAGCGGCCAGGCCTACCCCACCCGCGTCGCGGTGTGGAGCGTGATGGTCAGCTTCGTCGCCAGTGTCCTGGCCGGCATCGGCTTCGGACTGTATCCCGCCATCATGGCCGCAAGAATGAGCCCGATCGAAGCCCTGCGGCATGAGTGATTTTCCGCGTCACACAATTGGACCGACGCCGTCCTTACTGGTCAGGCCAGTGTGACGCAACAAGTTGGTCTTGTTAGTTCGATACCGCGCGTACGTGCCGCCTTGAACATCTATGCCAGCCGCGCGAGCTGCGAAGGTTTCAAAAGCCAGTGCAGCTTGGCACGGCCGGCTTTCACTTCCCCATCGACCTCCAGAAGGCATGCCCCGCCCTTTTTCAGCACCACGAATGATTCCTGCAACCCCGTGAGCATCCAACTGACGAACACGCCCAAGTGCGGCTCATGCCCGACCACAGCAACGGTCGCGTCACCAGGCTGCGTTTGAAGCCACTGCGCCAGCGCTTGCGGCGGCTTCCGCGGCGTAAGCTGCGCGATGTGCAGCGTCTTCAACCCCGAATACCGCGACGCAACAATCTGCCCCGTCTGCACCGCACGGGTAAGCGGGCTGGTGGCGAGCACGCTCAACTTGGGCACCAGCGAGTGAAGCCCCTTCGCGGCCAGGCGCATCTTTCTGCGGCCAGGTTTGGTCAGCGGACGCAGCCCGTCTTCTTCGCCCGTCTCGGCAAAGGTCTCACGGTCCTCGGCGATTGCGTGACGGATCACCAGTATTTTCATAACCCTCCAAATCGAATCCCTTCTATCCAATACAGCCGCCGGCGCAACGCGGCAACTGCCGTTCGGGGTATTTGCGCCGCGTTAACGAGATTTCTACCGGCGGATAACAAAGCGACACCTGCAAATAAAAACGGAGGCCGCGCCGTTGCACGTCCTCCGTTTGTGTTTTGCGCTGCGAATGAAACTCGCTCAAATCACCGTGCCGCGGGCCCCGCGCCGATCTTCAGGATGCGGCCCTGGTGGCCGGCTTCCATGGCTGTCAGGATCACGTCCAGGGACTTGTACCCTTCCTGCCCGTCGATCTCCGGCGGGGTGTTGGTCTGAATGCACTTGGTGAACGAATCGATGATTCCACTGGCAACCTGCTTGAGGTTGGTGGACATCTCGCCGACTTTGTGCTGCTCGCGGTCGCCGTTGGAGTAGCTGACGACGACGCCGTAGACGGGGTCGACGCCCAGCGACAGCACGCCCTTCTGGCAGTAGACGACGGTGTAGTTTTCTTCCGCGCCGTAGTTGGTCCAACTGAGGATCATGCTGCCGATGATGCCGCCATCGGTCTTGAGGGTGAGGTAGGCATTGTCGTCGAGATCGACGAGGTTGCCTTCGGTGTCGCGCTTGTCGAGGGTCGAGACGAATCCGCCGACTTCGGTGAACTCCTGTTCGAGCAGCCAGCGCATGAGATCGGCCTTATGCACGCCCAGATCGCCCGCAACGCCCATGAAGGCCTGCGCCTTCTTGAAGAACCAGCTCTTGCCCGCGTCCACCGACCACCCTTCGGGGCCGGGATGCTTGAAGGCGGTGCGGAACGACAGCACCTTGCCCAGCCGCCCGCTTTGAAGGATTTCCTTCGCCTTCACGTGCGGCGGCATCAGCCGCTGGTTCAACCCGATCATCAGGAACTTTTTGTTCTTCTCCGCGGCCTGCATCATCGCCTTTGCATCGTCGCGCGTGGTGGCCATCGGCTTCTCGCATAGCACATGCTTCCCGGCGTTTAGGGCGTCGATGCTCTGCTGCGCATGCAGCGCGTTTGGCCCGGCCACCACCACCGCGTCGATGTCCGCCTTGGCCAGCATTTCCTTGTAGTCGGCAAAGGCCTTTGCGCCGTACTTCGTCGCCAGTTCCGCGACGCGGTCCGCCGCCGGGTCGGCCAATGCCGCGACCTTGGATTCCGCGTTCGTGGCGCACTCGGGAATATGCCGGCGCTGGGCGATAGCGCCGCAGCCGATGATGCCGTACTTAACGGGCATGGGGACTCCTCTTTACTTCGATGAAATGTAGTTGGACCGCCAGACTGATGTACCCGACCGGGCTTTGCAATGCAATCGGGTTTTGGCGGAGTCAATCGGGTCTAGCGCGCATTTGTGGCGAAGTTGGCATAATACTCGGATTCCCTGTCATGGAGGATATTTTGGCAGAATCGATTCGGGTGGAAGATGAAGCGGAACGGCTTTTCTCCCTGCAGGCTCTGGAAACATTTCGAGCATTGCGACAGGCGGTGAAGACCGCGCCGCATGGCAAAGGCCTGGCCACGGTTGAAGCCGTCGTTCGCGACAAAGGCTTTGAACAATTGGCCAAAATGTA
>JAQGHP010000344.1 GCA_028288775.1 Phycisphaerales bacterium
CAGAAAGGCGGCCCGCATCACCTTCCGTGGCGACTTGGAGGTCAACATGATACGAGTAATACGTCAGCCGTCGCAGCCGCGACGAAGCGAACTCGACGGGAAGGTCGAGACAGAGCAGGACGCAGCTAGTTTCCGAGATGAGAACGGGGCGCAGCTAGTTTCCAAAAAACTAGCTGCGCCCCGTTTTCATCCACGTCCCCGTTCTCATCCATGGCTCATCGCTCCTCCGCCACCTGGGGCCTCGTCGTCTCGATCAACGCCAGCAGTTCCTTCTGCTCCTTTAGCGGGATTTGCACTTTATCCATCGACGCCTTCAGGTCGCCGACGGCGGCGTCGAACTCGGCGTTTTTGATGTGGAGGCCGGCGTGGGCCTCGGTCATCTCGCGGCCGTTGTAGACGGCGGGGCCGCCGGTGGAGAGGGAGATGAACTGGACGAGATGCACCTTGAGCTGTTGAACGGCTTCGGGGGTGGGGTTCCAAGCGACCGAGCGGCCGCGGTGGATGGAGAAGCCGCCTTGTTTGACGCCCTTGCGGTCCCAGTTCACGCGCGGGTCGGACATGACGCGGGGGACGAAATCATCGACGACCGCGGTGATGCCTTTTTCTCCGCCGAGGCGGTCGTAGAGGGATTTCTTCGCCTCGGCGGCCTTGTCGGTCGAGCCGGCGGATTTGGTATCCTTCAGTTGCTCGTCCTTGGCCATGCGTTGTTCGGCGCGCTGGTCGGCCTCGGGGCTGCCGGAGGTGTAGAAGTCCGGCTTTTTCTTTTCACCGGTCGCGCAGCCGCTGGAAAGAAAGAGCAGCGGAAGCGTTGCGGAAACAATCGCAAGAAGATTTCGGTTGGTAATCATCGTGGTAACCTTTCTTAGGGTTGATCCCCCGCGGAAATGGGATCGCTGACCTGGGGCGGATCAAATTGCAGGCCGGTGTCGTCCGTCGCGCCCTTTTCCAGCTTCGGCAGGTAGGCGCGGACGAAGGCGTTGCGGAGCACGTTGCCGATGGTGGCGAGGACGTCGGGATTCGAGGTGTTCTCGTCGCCGCGGAAGGGGATGAGCGTCCCGAATTGATCCCGCGGCTGATTCTTGAAAATCTGCGTCGCCGCCCCGACCAGCGCCTGCCAGAAGAATTGCAGCGGATTGTCTTCTTTCACGTCTTTCACGAGGCTGAACACAACGAGGTTGCGGAACAGCGGCTTGACGTACCCCGCGAGCTGGCCCTCCTTGGAATCCACCTCCAGCACCACGTCGAACCATCCCTTCTTGAAATCAAACTTGCCGTAGGCGAGGGCCAGTTCGTTGATCGTGGTCACGTCCAGGCCGATCAGGCGGACGGAAAGATGAAACGTCGGCTGATAGGAGAACGGGTCGAGCTTCATCTTGTATTCGAACTTCGCCTGGTTCATCGCCAGCGCCTTCGCCTCCACGGTCGTGAGCAGCGGCGTAACCTCGTTGCGGATGTTGGTGAGGTTGTCAATCGATGCTTCGACGTTGTTAAGATAGACGTCCACCGGGGTGGCCGACTCAAACGTGCGGAAGTGGATGGAGCCGTCGTGGACCTGCGCGCTGTTGATCTTAAAGGGGAAGAGGTCCCGAATAATTTTCAGCCACGGCCCGCCCGCCCCGGTTTGCGCATCCGCGGAATTGGGCGCGTCCACGAAGTTGAGTTCCGGCTTCTCGATCGACATTCTGCCGACAATTTTGCGGTGCAGCAGCGCGTTCCACTGAACTGCGAATTCGACACGGTTCGCCGCGAAGAGCGGGACTGGCACGTTGCCGGTCATTTTGACGATCCGCACGTCACGAATG
Organism: Phycisphaerales bacterium; assembly: GCA_028288775.1. Lineage (GTDB taxonomy): Bacteria > Planctomycetota > Phycisphaerae > Tepidisphaerales > Tepidisphaeraceae > RYN-428. Next base: position 1,803 of record JAQGHP010000344.1, read on the forward strand.
GAATACGCGCCGCGGTAGAGATGCACTTCGACGGCTCCGATTTTCCCCTGATAAATTATGCTTTGGTCGAGGGTTCGGTTGACGTACCAGCGGATGAATTTCGGCATCGCCAGCCTGGCCGCGCATAAAAGAATGATCAGCACCAGCGCGGTTCGCCGGACAAAGCGCCATCGCGAGCGAGGTTTTTTGGCGGCGGACTTAGCGCCTGTCGCCTCAGGTTTTACGGGCTCTTTTTTTTCATCCATGTCGGCATCCTGACGGACCTCGTCCGGCAGACCCCGCTGCAAATGGCGAACCAAAGCTGCGCGCTGCACACCCATTCGCGGATGAGTCGGGTGGGTGGAGGAAATGCCTATGTAGCGGCGCGGTCCCGAATTTGGGCTGATGCCTCAGAGCACGCCTGATGAAATGACCGATGTTGCAAAGTTTTCCTCAATTGCCTTTTGAGGTTTTGAGTGCCGGAAGGGCGCGGTCGATGCGCTCGATCGTTTCAGTGCGGGGCAGGTGCTTTCCTGCTTCGAGCCGACTGATGGTCTCCGGCCTGACCCCCACGCGCCTAGCAAGTTCCTGCTGTGTCATCCCCGCCGCGATTCGCCGGCGCACCACTTCGCGGGCGATGTCCGCGCGGGCAAACTCGATGGCGGGGACCGACCCGTCCTTCGCGGCCCTGGGGAGCGGCGGCATCACCCCCGCCTTCTCCATCAGCGCATCAAAATCGGCGCGACTTAGAATCACCAATTCTTTACCTTCAATATTGACGATGCGAGCAGTCATGCTCAACCTCCGTAAACATCCCGGCGGTTGTCAATCCGCACGATCCAAAGCACCGGTCCCTCCGGTTTGACGATGATCCGCCAGTCGCCTGTTCGGATCCGAAAGTGACCTTTCCAACTCCCGCGCAAAGGCTTTGCCCCGCTGACACCGGGCCAAAGCCCCAGCCTTTCGATGACGGCGGCGACGCGCGCTCGAATGACTAGCGGCAACTGCTGATAGTTCGCCAGCGCCTCCGCCTTCATCCTCACTTCCATTCTTGTGAAAATATCATGTTTGTCATGTTTGTCAACTCCGCTTTTACGCTAACGTGGCACCGTTTGCGCCCACAATGCCGGATGAGTTGGGTAATGCGGGACAACCATGGACCGCACTTCGCTTACTCTCGAAACATCTGGTCTCCGCGATGATGCCGGCACGCGCGGGGCGGGGTTGGTGCTGCTCGCGGCGTTTTTAGGGTGGATGTTCGACGGGCTGGAGATGGGGATCTTTCCACTGGCGGCCCGGCCGGCATTGCAGCAGATGATGCACACCGCCGACGACGCGACGGTCGCGCCGTGGGTCGGATATATCACCGCATCCTTTCTGCTCGGGGCGGCCGCCGGAGGTTTAGTATTCGGGTGGCTGGGCGACCGGATCGGGCGCGTGCGGAGCATGTCGCTGAGCGTCCTTTGCTATTCCCTTTTTACGGGCGTCGGATTCTTTGCGGCCGCGCCGTGGCATCTGCTGGTGTTGCGCTTTATCGCGGCGCTGGGAATGGGCGGGGAATGGTCGCTGGGCGTGGCGCTGGTGATGGAGTGCTGGCCCGAATCGCGCCGGCCGCTGCTGGCGGGGCTCATCGGGGCGGCGTCCAACGTCGGATTCGCGCTCATCGCGGGTTTGGGGATGGTATTCAAAGTGACGCCGCAGTCGTGGCGGTGGGTGATGCTGGCGGGCGTGGCACCGGCAGTGCTGACATTTTTCATCCGGCTGTTCGTGCCTGAGTCGCAGAAGTGGAAGCAGTCGGTCGCCGCTTCGGGTCCGGCGCGGCCGCTGCGCGAGGTGACGTCGCCACCGCTGCTCTCGGTGACGCTGCTGGCGGTTGCATTTGCTTCAATCGCATTAATCGGTACGTGGGGGTCGGTGCAGTGGATCCCGACGTGGGTGGACAAGCTGACCGGCGGCAGTCAGCCGCACGCGAAGGCGGTGAGCCAGGTGGTCTCATCGCTGGGCGCCATTGTCGGCGGAATGTGCGGGGCGCTGCTGGCGGGGCGGTGGGGAAGGCGGGTGACGTATTTCGGCCTTTGCGTCATGTCATTGTCGTTATGTGCGGTGTTGTTCCGCGGATTCCATGCGTACACGCCGGGGTTGCTGGGGATGATATTTTTAGTCGGGGCGGCGACGGCCGCGTTTTACGGGTGGCTGCCGCTGTATTTGCCCGAGTTGTTCCCGACGCGGGTGCGCGCGACCGGCCAGGGGCTGGGCTACAACCTTGGCCGCATATTCGCGGCGGCGGGGGCGCTGGGCAGCGGAAAGCTCGTCAGCCACTTCGGCGGAAGCTACGCGCGGGCGGGGGCGGTGGCCACACTCATTTATCTGTTGGGGATGGGGCTGATCTGGTTCGCGCCGGAGACGAAGGGGAAGCCGCTGCCGGAATAGTGCTCCGCAGCCCCGGAGGGGCGAAAGAACTTAGCCCACGGCGCGAGCCATTCTAATCTACACAAGTCCCGCATTCGCGATTCGCGGGACCGTGAAGGTGGTTGGGGTCGTTTTCGCGGCAT
>JAQGHP010000383.1 GCA_028288775.1 Phycisphaerales bacterium
CGGAAAGTTCAAGCAGATCGAGGACGCCGTCACCAGCGCCCTCCAGGCCGCGCAGTCCAGCGGGACTTCGCAGGATCCGAATCAAATCATCGAGAGCGAGATCGCAAAGGTTCTCAAGAGCTCGGGGTCGGCCGCTTCCGCAACGGGGTCCGCCACTCAGGCCCCCGGCACCGACCCGGACGGCGACGGATCGAGCGCGACCGGGTCAACCGGCGCTGCGACGCCGCCTGGCGGAAACTCGTTCCTGCAAGCGCTCCAGACACTGGGCGTCAGCCCGCAGCAGTTCCACAGCGATTTCCTTGCCGCGATCAAGGATGCCCAGGGCGGCAACCCCAACCCGGCCACCGCTTTTCAAAGCTTCCCGCCGGGTACCACGATCGACACGATCGGCTGAGCACGCAACGCCCTCCGCGCGACGGAAATGCCGGGGCCGGTCCGATGGTTCGGACCGGCCCAATGAGCTGCTTCGTCACGCGACACCGCTCACCCCGCGCCGCCCCGGCTATTTGCCGGCCCCCACGCAGTACACGTTGTTCATCCCCACCAAAAAGATCTTCCCCTGCGCCACGGCGGGGGACGGATGGTTCGCATCCCCCAGATCGTTCACGGCCAGCACCTTGAATTCCGGCCCGCTTTGAATCACGTAGCTCTTGCCGGCGCTGGCGCAGAAGATCCGGCCTTCGGGATCAACCACGGGGCTCGCCCAGGTCGTCGTCAGGCCTTCCAGGCGGTGGGAGTAGACCTGCTTGCCGGTCTCGACCTCAAAGCATTTGAGCACGCCGGGCGAATGCAGGCGATAGAGATATTTGTCCACGATCACCGGCGAGCTTAGAGCCTCGGGGATGTTGGGGACCGTCCACTTGATGTTGGTCTTGGAAAGGTCACCCGTACCGGTTGGGTCGAGGGCGGTTCCCGCGCCGCCGCGGCCGCTGTCGAAGTAGACGATGCCGTCGCCGTAGGCGGGCGAGGCTGACTCGGCCGAGCCCTTGCACCACCAGAGGGTGTGTCCGTCGCTCGGGTCGAGGCTTTCGATTGCGTGGTCGGCGGAGCCCATGCCGCCGCCCATCACCAAAAGCTGCGGCGACCCTTTCACGTCGATAATTGTTGGCGTGGTGTGGCCGAAGGTCATGTTGGGGAGCTTCTGCTGCCATTTGATGTCGCCGTTGGTCTTGTCGTATGCGATCATGCGCGAGTCGGCTTTGTTGGTCATGGCGCAGAGCATGAGGACGGTGTCGTGGTACAGGATCGGGCTGCCGCCGATGGTGACGTCGAAGGTGTAGGGGACGATTTCCTTTCGCCAGGCGATCTTCCCGTCGAAGTCGATTGCCGCGATGACGGACGACGAGAAAACGCAGTAGACGAGCTTCCCATCCGTGACCGGGGTACACGCCGCATACCCGCCGCCCGGCCCGCTGCGGAAATCATTCCGCAGCCACGGCCCCGGCGGGACGAGCGTATCCCACAGCAATTTCCCATCGCTCACCGCGTAGCACAGAACGTGATGCTCGGGGATGACGGCCTCCCGCGGCGCGTGTGGTGCCCAGAGTGCCGTGCAGACGAACACCTTCCCGCCCCATACGACCGGGCTGGCATGTCCCTGTCCCTTGAGGGGCGAAGTCCACAGCACATTCTTCCCCTCCTTGCCGTCCCAATTCAGCGGGAGGTTTTTCTCGTCCGTATACCCCAGGCCTGTCGGCCCGCGGAACGAGGGCCAGTTTTCGCCGGCCCATACGGACATCCCCACGAGTAGCGACAAGGCCGCGGCAAGGAACGGAAGGATTCGATTTGGCATGATTGGGTCTCCGGGCATTGTTACCGTGCAAGTGGGCGGGCGTTTGGATGGGCAAAAAGGTTCAAGGGTTCATGTCGCTTAAACCTCTGAGCCCTTCAACCTTTGAATTCTTCCCGCCAGTAGGGTCGGTCTACTCGCCCACCACCGATCGCGCTGCGCCCGGGCGAAATGGTGGGCGGGTACACCCACCCTACATTAGTTCTCGACGTCGAACGCAACATGCATGGGCGGGACGCCCATGTCACGAATAGAGGTTCTCAAAACGCTGTCATTCGGAAGCGGCGGCAACATTCGGCTTCCTCGCCGTGATCTGCAAGTGCCCCGCGCGGGCCGCGGCGGCCGGGTCTCTCGACAGCTCCGCTTCAATCCGCAGCAGGCGCTCCATCGCATCGGGTTGCTCGAGCAGCAGTTTATTGTCGCGCACGGGGACGATCGATTTGCCCGTTAGGCTCAGCACCTCAAACCCCACTTGCTCGAAAAGCTTGCGGAGGGAAAGCGGGGTGAAAGTGGTCAGCTCGAAGCGCTCGCGCTCGTCGGCCGTCAGCCAGTTGGTGCGGCCGGTGCGGGCGAATTCTTCCAGCGCATCGAGGTTGCCACGCTCCACGTAATGATCCAAGGCGGCGAGCTTGTTGTCGGCGGTGGCGATCACCACGCCGCCGGGCCTGGAGATGCGGTGCATCTCCCTGACCGCGGCGTGCGCGTCCGAGCAGATCGACAGCGGGTCACCCATCGCCAGCGTCAGCGCCATCGAATCGCGCTCGACCATCGGCAGATCGACGATGTCCGCCGCGAGGAGCGTGGCGCGCTTGGCGCGGGGGCCCATCGACTCCACCTTCGCGCGGGTCTGCTCGATCATGGCCGCGGCGTGGTCGATGAACGTGACGGCGAACCCGCTCTTGAGGAGCTTGAGGCCCCATTTCCCGGTGCCGCAGCCCAGGTCCGCGCAGGCCGCACCGGCATCCCGCGGGAGGTGGGGCTTGATCAAGCGCCAGGTGAGCTCGTCGTGGAAATGCCAGTACGGGTCTTCATAGATGGAATCGTATTGCCGCGAAACGCGGTCGTGATAGCGGCGCGAGCCGTCGCGGTGTTTGGGGCGTCCGGAAGCCATAGGGCCAAGGGTAACGCGAGGCCGCCGGTGAGTTCAACTTCGCTTGGGCTCTTTGGCCGAATCGGGGATGGTCAGCCGGTCGCCCACCTTCACGCCTGAATCGGCCGCCGCCCCGCGATTGAGCTCGATGGCGTACTTCGCGGGAAAGCCGCTGGAGGTATGGCGCTCGTCATACGGCTCCATCTGCCGGATCGACACGACCCGGCCGCGGGCGTCGAGGAAGATAATATCCAGTGGGATGCGCGTGTTTTTCATCCAGAATTCGAGGACTTTTTCTTCCCCGAAGATGAAGATCATCCCGTGATCATCCGGCATCGAATCGCGCTTCATCAGCCCGGTTTCCTGCTGCGATTGCGTCGCGGCCACCTCAATATGGTAGTTCTGTTTTCCGATCTGCATCTTCACCACCGGCAGCCCCGCGGGCGATTCTTCGCAGCCCGTTGTCGCGAGCGCGAAGACCATCAGGCAAAAGGGCAGGAGCAATTTCATTTCGAAGATCCTTGCCTCGCGCCGGCCCGGGCGCTAAGGGTCTTGCGTCTTCAGGCGTCGCGATCCCGGCGGGCGCTCTTGCGGAGACTCAGCGTGAGCCGCACGTCCGCCAATCCCAGCGCCACGATTACCAGCAGTGATACGAACGCCGCGAGCCAGGTGACGACGAAGGCGCGGGGACGTTGTTGGGGATCGATCGCGCGGGAACCCAGATACAGCAGCACGGCGAGGACGATCATCGCAGCCCCGTTCGCCCGCCGCAAGCGAACCCTGCGGTCGTTGGCCCGCTGCGCCTCTATTACGACCAACCGTTGCGCCGCCCGCGAATAAAACAGGTAATACCAACCGGCCGCGCCGATCAGCAGGGACAAAATCATGGGGAGCGCTTCGGGCATGTGGGCAATGGTAGGCCGCGGGGCAGGAATCGGAAATGCCTGTTGGCAAGTCGGAGACGTTGAAGAATGCTTGAACCGCAGAGGATGCAGAGGCCGCTGAGGGGGCCGGGACTCAGGTCGGGAAAAATGGTTCCGTAGGGCTCTGCGGTTTACTCTCTTTTTTCTTTTGGGTCGACCGTGGGCAGGACACCCGCCTCGGCAAGCATCGCCTGGATTTCTTCCATCGGGAGGCCGACGATGTTGGTGAATGAGCCGTTGATGCGCGTGACGAAGGGGTCGTCGTCCTGGATGCCGTAGCCGCCGGCCTTGCCTTCCCAGGCGTTGGACGCGATGTACGCCGCGATTTCTTCGGGAGTGAGCACGCGCATGCTCACGGCGGAGATCACGCGCGTGGTCCGCGTGAATCCCGTCAAGCGGCGCACTACGGCTACCCCGGTCACCACCATGTGCGTCGTCCCGCCGAGCAGCTCGAGCATGCGGCGGGCGTCGCCGGCGTCTTCAGGCTTCCCCAAATTGCTTTCACCGAATGCCACCACGGTATCCGCCGCCAGAACCACGGCGTCGGGGTAACGCCGGCTGATGACATCCGCCTTCTGCGTCGCCAGCCACTCGGCGAGGTCTGCCGGCGAGAGCGTCACGGGATGATCGTCTTCATCGATGTCGGCAGGATGCACCTCGAATACATACCCCGCCTCGTACAACAACCCCCGCCGGCGCGGGGATGCGCTGGCGAGCACCAACCGCGGCGTGGTTGCTTGGGCCGATTCGGAAGCCGCGGGTTGTTCGGTCACGGTGGTCCTCGCTTCAAAACATATTTAAGGAGGAGGTGAATAAGGCGAAGGACCTGTCGCCGTGCAACGGGCGTCCAGGTCCTTCGCTGAGCCGCGATCGGGTAATCGCGGAAGATAATCGGGCGGCTACTTGTTGTTGTCTGCCGGCTTGGGGGCGTCGGTCGCGCTGTCGGCGGGCTTGGGCGCGGGGGTCTCGGTCGGAGCCGGGGCGTCCTTCGCTGCATCCTTCGGCGCGTCCTTGGGCGCATCGGCGGGGGCCGGAGCGGGGGCATCTTTTGGTGCATCCTTCGGTGCGTCCTTCGGCGCGTCCGCCGGGGCCGGCGGCGGGGCGGGAGTCTCCTTCGGGGCGTCCGCCGGAGCAGCGGGCGCGGGCACTTCCTTGGGCGCGGCCGGCGTCGGCGTCGCCTTCGGAGCGTCCGGAGGAGTCGGCGGCGCGGGAGCGGGCGATTCCTTGGGAGCGTCAACTACCGGCGGAACCACGGGCGGGGGGGCCGGAGTTTCCTTCGGGGCATCCGCGGGCAGGGGAGTCGTGTCGGCGCCCTGCGGCGCGGCCAATGGCTGCGGGCCGGGCAGCACGCGGACGGCAAGGTCGCCGCGCTGCGGAGCGCGAACGCCGCCGTTATAGCGAACCACCACGATGCCGTCGCTCTGGATGATGTTCACCACGGTCGCCAGCGCCACCTGCTGCATATCGCTGCGGCTGGCGACGATCGAGATCGGGTCGTTGATCGCGAACGCGCCGATCGGGAGGTCGCGCACCGCCGCGAGATTGCGGTCGGGAAGCACCTCGACCACGCGGCCGACCATCGTGCGCGGGTCGGCGCGCTGAAGGTGGGCACGGGCTTCGTCCGCGGAATAGTTCCCGGACGGGGCCTGCGCCGGCGTGGGGGCCGGAGCGGGTTTTTCCGTTTGGCATCCCGCCAACATCCCCACCGCCATCACAACCCCCGCCCATCGTGCTGTGGACATCAGAAATCTCCTCATTGGGTCAGTCGCCCCCGCGGCGCATGCCGGGGTGACGAACTACGCATAGTAAACCCGCAACTGCCCCATCTACGCAAGGGGCCGGAGGCTGAGGGCTTAAGGGATTGGGTTGCGTGATAGTCTCAGCGGGGTCTTTTCTCGCTCCTCCGGCGTAGGGGAGGACGGAGAAAGGACCCTGCCGAGACTGTCATGCAACCCAATGACGCGCCGCCAAACACCGCGCATGGACACGAACGGATCGTTACTATCGCGCCGATGAATTTGCCCTTCCGAACTTGCACGCCGACCGCCTCGCGGGCTCTGTCGACTCTTCTTTTTGGCGCGCTGGTTTCCCTGGCCGGCTGCACGAAGTTCGACGTGCTCAACGCAACCGTCGGCTCCTGCGGCTACGTTCGCACCTCCGACATTGCCTACGGCGACCACGCCCGCCAGGAATTGGACGTCTACCAACCGCGACATCTGCAGCCGGGCGCGGGCGTCGTCATTTTCTTTTACGGCGGGGATTGGCAGACGGGCAGCAAGAAGGATTATGCGTTCGTCGGCGAAGCGCTGAGCAGCCGCGGGTTCGTTGCGGTGCTGCCGGATTACCGGCTGTACCCGGAAGTGACCTTCCCCCAGTTCGTCGAAGACGGAGCCGCGGCGGTGCGCTGGGCGTACGACAACGCCGCCCGCTTTGGTGGAGACCCGGCGCACATTTACCTGATGGGCCACTCCGCCGGGGCACATATCGCGGCGCTGCTGACACTCGACGGGCATTATTTGAAGAATGTCGGGTTGGATCGAAACGTCATCCGCGCGACCGCGGCGTTGTCGGGGCCGTACGATTTCGTGCCGCCGCCGGATGATCGAGGCGCGTTTGGGATGAGTCGCTGGGATACGGAGCCCGACCCGGCGATCGAGCCGACCCATTTCGTGGACGGGCACGCGCCGCCGATGCTATTGATCCGGGGATTGAAGGACACGGTGGTGGGTCCGGAAAACGGGGAGAGGCTTTCGGCCGCGATTCGGCGGGCGGGCGGGAAGGTGGAATGCATCGACTATCCCGACCGCGGGCACGCCGGAATCGTGCAGTCGCTGGCGTGGCCGTTCCGATGGCTTGCCCCGGTGCTCGACGATACCGCGGCGTTTTTCCGTAGGCATTGATGCTTGATCGGACTAAACAACCGTGCGTACTCGCGCGTTTGTGGCGCGGCCTTTTAGGCTGCAATTGCAGGCTGAAAGCCTGCACCACAATTTAGCAATTGTGCGTGGCCGTCTAGCCCTGCAGCTCTTCGCGCGGCTTGAGCGCATCGGGTTGCGGGAGGTCGCGGAGGGTGTTGAGGCCGAAGAGTTCGAGGAAGCGCTTGGTGGTGCCGTAGAGGATGGGGCGGCCGGGGAGTTCGGCGCGGCCGGCGATTTTTACCAGGCGCTTTTCCATGAGGCTGCGAATGGTTTCCCCGCAGGCTACGCCGCGGATGGCTTCGACGTCGGCGCGGAGGATCGGCTGCTTGTAGGCGACGATCGCCAGCGTCTCGAGGGCGGCCTTGGTCAGCTTCGCATCCGCTTCCCTCTGGTGCAGTTTCTTCAGATGCTCGCCGAACTCGGGGAGGGTGAGGATCTGAAACCCCCCGGCGACCTGCTCAATCCGGAACGTGCGGCCGCTGGATTCATACTGGGCGTTGAGGTCTTTGATCGCCCGGCGGACGGGTTTGGTGCTGGGGAGATCGAGCAATTCGGACAAGCGGCCGGCGGTAAGCGGGTGATGCGTGCTCAGCAGCAGGGCTTCCAGCACCCCGAACTTTTCGGCGGGCAGATCGCCGGCGTCGGAGCCGGGGCTCTCGGCGAGGTCGTCCTCGACCGCGCCGTCGGGCGCCTCGGCGGGGGCGTCCTGGTGGCTGGTGGCCTCGTGCTGCTGTGCATCGGCCGGGAGTTCGTCGGCCGGGCGCTCGGTTCCATCTGCTTGCAATTCTTCCACTTCCATCTCGTCCACGTATTCAGCCGCGTTGTCGTCCGGAGCGTCTTCGAGCCCGACCGGTTCGTCTCGCACCAATCTTAACATGCCTAACCTCCGATAATCTTCCGTATCAGATCGGCATTTTCAAGCTTTGCGCTGTAACCGGACGGAAGGACAGCGGGGGCTCGGGTTCGAAATGGCGCGGGGGTTGCTGGTTTGGCGAGCTAAGGAGTACGCCATGAAACAGCGCGAAGGAGCGTCGTTACATACCGCCCTGGCCTCAGCCGCCGTCGGGTTGGCGGCGGGTTTGGCGCTGCGGACCGCCTTGCGGATGCATCGCCGCATCGGCCTGGTAGGGAAGACAGCCCTGGTCACCGGCGGCACGCGCGGGCTTGGGCTGGAGCTGGCGCGTGAACTCGCCGCCCAAGGGGCGCGCGTCGCCATCTGCGGGCGCGACCCGGACGAACTAGATCGCGCCGAGGCGGACCTCCGGGGCCGTGGGGCGGATGTGCTGGCGGTGCAATGTGACGTGACCGTGCGCGAGCAGGTCGAGGGAATGGTTGCGGGCATCGCGCGACATTTTGGTTCAATGGACGTGGTGATCAACAACGCGGGGACGATCAGTGTGGGGCCGGTCGAGACGATGACGCTTACGGATTTTGACGACGCGATGAAGCTCCACTTCTGGGCGCCGCTCTATACGACAATCGCGGCACTGCCCCACATGAAGCGCGCGGGGGGCGGGCGGATCGCGAACATCTCCTCGATCGGCGGGAAGATCGCCGTCCCGCACCTGATTCCCTACAGCGCGAGCAAGTTCGCCCTCACCGGTTTGTCGGAAGGGCTGCGGTCGGAATTGATGAAGGACAACATTTACGTCACGACCGTCTGTCCGGGCCTCATGCGCACCGGCAGCCCCCGCAACGCGATCTTCAAGGGGCAACACGAGAAGGAATACGCGTGGTTCGCGATCAGTGATTCGCTGCCAGGCGCATCGATGAGCAGCAAGCGGGCGGCCCGCCGCATTGTTCGCGCGTGCCGGAACGGGGAAGGCGAAGTGGTGCTGTCGCTGCCGGCGAAGCTCGCGGTCACGTTTCATGATCTGTTCCCGGGAATCACCTCGGACGTTAGCGCGCTGATCAACGGCCTGCTGCCCGCGCCGGGCGGCATCGGCACGCGGCACGCCTTGGGACGGGAGAGCGAGTCACCTCTGACGCGGTCGCCGCTGACCCTACTCAGCCAAAGGGCGGCGGTGGTGAATAATCAGATGCAATAGATGAGGACATGTCCGCCAGGCTTGGTCATGCGAAGTCGGCACCGCGTTTGCGTCTCCCTCTGCCGGGCCGCTGAGTGTTCCTGCGGACCCGTGGAGGCAAATGGCTGGTAGCAATCATTCCGTGGCCGTGCGGGGCGCGAAGCAATCCACGCGCGTTTCCATACCGAAAGCGCCGCCGGCTGATCCGGTGGAGGCGGCGAAGGCGGTGGGCCTGCGATATAGCACGGATGCCTCCCCGGGCATCACCCGGCGTCGGCGGGGCGATGGGTACGTCTATCTCGATCCGCAAGGCAAGCCCGTGCGCGAGCGCGAGACATTGGCGCGGATCAAAGCGCTGGTGATTCCCCCGGCGTGGGAGAACGTCTGGATCTGCCCGTTGCCGAACGGTCATATTCAGGCGGTGGGCCGGGACGATCGGGGCCGCAAGCAGTACCGGTATCACGACAAGTTCCGCGCCGTGCGCGACGAGACCAAGTACGCGCGGATGATGCAGTTCGTCCGTGCACTTCCCGCGATTCGGCGGCGCGTCGCGCGCGACCTTCGGGCGAAAGGCCTCCCGCGCGAGAAGGTGCTGGCGGCGGTGGTGCGCCTGCTCGAAACGACGCTCATCCGCGTGGGCAACGAAGAGTACGCCGAAACCAACCGCCACTACGGACTGACGACCCTCCACAACAATCACGCGGACGTTCACGGCTCGAAAGTCTCCTTCCACTTTCGCGGAAAAAGCGGGGTAAAGCGCGCCGTCGACCTCACGGACCCGCGCATCGCCAGGATCGTGCGCAAGTGCCAGGAACTGCCCGGCGAGGAGCTCTTCGGATACGTGGATGAAGAGGGGAACCCCCGCGACGTCAGCAGCACGGACGTCAACGATTACCTCCGCGAAATCACGGGCCAGGATTTCACCGCCAAGGACTTCCGCACCTGGGCCGGCACGGTGCTGGCGGCGACGGCGCTGAAGGAACTTGAGCAGTTTGACTCACAGGCGCAGGCGAAGAAGAACCTCGTGCAGGCGATCGAGCAGGTTGCCAGCCGCCTGGGAAATACGCGGGCCGTCTGCCGAAAATGCTACATCCACCCGGCGATTATCGAGTCCTATCTCGACGGCGACCTGGCCGCGACGCTCGCCCAACGGGCCACCGCGATGGAGAAGCGGATCGGAAAATTGCCTCCTGAAGAGGCCGCTGTACTGGTGCTGCTGCACCGCCGACTCAAGGCCGAACAAATTGCAAATCACAAGGTGTAACTCGACAATGCGGCGATGCGGTACAAGCCGCGAATTTTAATCGCCGAGGACGACCCGTCGAGCCAGGACATGCTGACCCGCCGGCTGACGGCGCGCGGCTTCCGCGTGGCGGCGGTGTCGGACGGGGAGGCGTGCCTCCGCCGCATCGGGACTGAAGTTCCCGACCTCCTCCTGATGGACATTCAAATGCCCGGGATGACGGGCCTGGACGTCCTCGCGCGGGTGCGCGAGCATTTCGCCCAAGACGCGCTGCCGGTGATTCTGGTGACCGCGCTAGGAGAGTCGGAGGACGTCGTCGCGGGACTGGAGGCGGGGGCCAACGATTACGTCGTCAAGCCGGTGAACCTGCCCGTGCTGCTTGCGCGGATGCACGTGTGCCTGAAGATGAAATTCGGCATCGGCCTTTTGATGGAAGCAGAGCGGCAACGCGTGATAGTCGAGGCATTGAAGGAAGCCTGCCACCAACTCGCCCAGCCGATGACCGCCGTCACGATGACGCTCGAAGGCCTGATCCGCCATCCCCCCATCGCGGCGGGTGAAATTCAGAGCCAGTTGCGCGAGGTGCTGACGTGGTCGAAGGAAGTCGGCGAAGTCATTCATCGCCTGCAGCGCATCGGCACGCCGCGGCCCGTGCCGTACATCGAACGGCTGGAGATGTTTGACCCGGGGGAGAGTGAAGACGTGAAGACGTGAAACGTGAAAACGTGAAACGTGAGAAGACTTCGGCTGGCAGAATCTTCTCACGTTTCACGTTTCAGTCCCACGTTTCAGACCCACGTTTCACGTTTCATTTTCCAACGTCCCGCCCGGCGTAGCCGTGGCGGGCGACGGGACGGGCGGCAGCACTGCCGTGCAGTAGGCACAGCGCTTGGCTCTAAGCGGGATGAGTGACAGGCACTCGGGGCATTCCTTGGTCGTGGGCTCGGAAGGTTTGGGCGTGCCGCCGACCTTCTTCATCACGGAGCCCAGCAATTTTACGATGACGACGAAGACTGCGAACGCGATGATGAGGAAGTTCAGCAGCGCGCCGATGAAATCGCCGATCTTGAATCGCCCGATCATCCAGGTGAATTCGACGGCCTTTTCAGGCGGGGGCGCGGCCGCGGGGGGCGCGG
>JAQGHP010000295.1 GCA_028288775.1 Phycisphaerales bacterium
GTAGGGTGGGTGTACTCGCCCACCGCTTGCTTCGCCGACGCCCGTGGTGGGCGGGTACACCCACCCTACCTGGTTTTTGATAATTTCGTCGCTCGCGCGGGCAGGCCGGCCGTCGCGTTGTCGCACCATTTGCAGGTGCAGCCGCCGACGGCCCGAGTTGCGGGGCGGTGGTGGGAGTCGAGGGGGCAATGCTCGGCGGGGTCCTTGGATTTGGCGATGGTGGGGCAGCCGCACCCGTCGGTGGGGTCGCGGCGGGTCTGAGTCAAGTACGGCGTTCCGCAGTAGGACACATTTTTGCGGATCACGCGCAGCGGGCACCGCTCGCAGAGAGCCGCGCGGGCGGGCCAGTCGGGGCGCTCGGCAAGCATGCCGATCCCGCGAAACCGCGCCGCCGCCGACTTGGCCATCGCACGCGAGAGCTCGCGCCACGAAGTCTGACGGCCGCAGGTGAAGCAACTCATGCAATGGTTATCGGACGGGGGCGGCCTTTTGCATTGGTCCCTTGCCCGATTGCCTTACCCGTCACGTTTTCGCGGCATTGCCTCTTCGCGAAATGGCGAATGAGAATTCGGGAAATCAGGCGATGGCGACGAATACCAGGAGCAGGATCACGGCCACCACGACGATGGGAATCGCGACGAGCATTGCCCGGATCCCGTAACCTCGGGATTCATCGGCGTAGGAATCCCCGATCGCGCCGGTACTCGCTACGACCACGTTTGTACTGCGATACCCCAGTTGCAGGCCCGAATCCGGCTCGCGGGTATCGATCGGGATGGCGCGAACGGTCCCTGTGGGAATTCTGCGATGCAGTTCCTCCCGGACCGCCGCCAGATTACGTCCAAAGTCGCCAATGTGGCGCTCCAGCAAGTCGGCCATCGCAGCAAGCTGCTCGGCGGATTTGTCGGCGTACGGCCGCGGGTCGTGAGGATCCATGAGGGAATGTTACGCAAGCGCCGCGCAATCGGAAACGTTCAAGCGACTTGGAACCATGGAACGGTGTGACATTCCGGGAACATTCCATTACACGGGTGTGACCGCCCGGCCGTCGGTGCGGCCGGCGAGGCTGGCGACCATGGTGATTAGCTCAGTGGGCTCGACCGGCTTGCAGACGTGCATTTGGAAGCCGGCGTAGATGACGTGCTGGCGGTCTTCCGAGCGGGCGTAGGCGGTCAGGGCGATGGCGGGGGTGTTGCCGCCGGCCTCGGCGGGGAGATCGCGCAGGCGGCGGATCAGGGCGAAGCCGTCCTCCGTCGGCATGCCGATATCGCTGACCAGTACATCGGGTGGACGGTTGGCGATAGCGGCCAGGGCTTCGGCCGCCGAGGCGGCGGTCGTCACATGGGCGCCTGAATCCTCGAGCAATCGGCTGACCAGCGCGCGGGCGTCAGGCTCGTCGTCCACCACGAGCACGCGCAAACCCCTGATGCTCGGCATCGGCCGGGCCGTCGGGGCGGCGGTTTCTTCCGCGGGGTGCGGATTCACGTCGCGCGCATCGTACGGCGCATCCAGTGCGCTGATCGGCAGGGCGACGACGAAGGTGGAGCCTTGCGCCAGGCCGGCGCTTGCTGCGTGTACGGTGCCGCCGTGCAGTTCGACCAACTGTTTGACGATCGCCAGGCCAAGCCCCAACCCGCCGTGCGTGCGGGTGGTGGAGGCGTCCGCCTGGCGGAACCGCTCGAAGACGTGGGGGAGGAATTCGGGCTTGATGCCCTGGCCCGTGTCGGTGAAGGCAATCTCGATGTGGGATTCGACGCGCCGCAGCACCACCTGAACCTGTCCGCCCCGCGGCGTGAACTTGATCGCGTTGGAGAGCAGGTTCCAGAAGACCTGCTGAAGGCGGCCGGGGTCGCCGGAGATCGGCCCGGCGTCGGGGTCGAGCACGGGGGTGAGACGGATTCCTTTTGCGTCCGCGGCGGGGCGCATGGTTTCGATCGCCGCCTCAACCACTGGCAATACTTCGACCCGCCGCACGTCCAGCCGCACTTTCCCGGAGATGATGCGGCTCATGTCGAGCAAGTCTTCGATGATCTGCGTCTGCGCTCGGGCATTGCGCTCGATGGTCTTCAGGCCCTGGGCCAGGTCTTCCTCGTCCCGCGGGCCGCTGGAGAGGATCTGCGACCATCCCAGGATCGCGTTGAGCGGCGTGCGCAGCTCATGGGAGAGCGTCGCGAGGAATTCGTCCTTCATGTGGCTGGCGCGCTCGGCGTCGGCCCGCGCCGCGCGCTCGCTCTCAAGGAGCCGTTCGCGTTCGCGCTCGGCCCGGCGGTGGGCGGTCACGTCCGTGTTAACGGCGACCGCGCCGACGACCTTTCCGTCCCGCTCGATGGGGGCGGCGGCGCAGCGGACGATCACGTCGTCGCCCGTTTTGATGTTCCGCGCGATCACCTCGCGAACCGTTGCCTCGCCCGCCAGCGCCCGCTCGAAAGGCTCGTTGCCGGGGCCGATGCGCTCGCCGGTATCGGCGAATCGGGTTTCGATGGTCTCGGCCAACTGGCGGATGGCCCGGCGCAGGGAGTTGGGGTCGGGGAAGCCCAACATTTCCATCGCCTTGCGGTTGCACTTGTGGATGCCGTGCTCGTCGCCGATGTAGACGGCGTCGTGCATGTTGTCGATCACCGCGTCCAGCTCCGCCGCCCGTCGCTCGGCGTCGGCGCGGGCGGCCCGCTCCCCGGCCAGGAGGCGTTCGCGCTCGGCCTCGGCGGCCTTGCGCTCGGTAATGTCCTGAATGACCCCGAGCATGCCGGTGATGTTGCCCGCGGCGTCGTACTGGCCGCGACCCTTGGCGGCAACCCACACCTGCTTCCCGTCGCCGCGGTTCACGCGGTACTCGATGTCGTAATCGCTGTGCATCGCCGCGGCGCCTTCGGCGGCCAGGCGGGCGAGGTCGCGGTGCTCCGGGTGGATCATGTCGCGCATGCGGGTGCGGGTCGAGTGGGTGCCGGGCGGGACGGCGAATATCTTTGCCGCCTCCACGGACATGGTCATTAAATCGGTGTTCGCGTCCCATGCCCAGTCCCCGAGCTTCGCCGCGGCCAGGGCGAGGCTCAATTGCTCAGCGCCTTGGCGCAGCGCCCGTTGTGTTGCCTGCTCATCCGTGGTTTCGAAAATGGTGACCAGTATGCCAGCCGCGGTTTTCTGTCCGTCGCGAACAGGGCTGTAGGCGAGCGTGAAATAACAGTCTTCGAGGCGGCCGTTGCGGATCAGCGGGATGCGGCGGTCTTCCAGGGAGACCGACTCACCCGCGGCGAGGACTTTTTCATAGAGGGGCGCGGTGAGGTGCCACGCCTCGGGCCAGCATTCGCGCGTGGGCTGGCCCAGCGCTACGGGATGCTTTCCCCCGGCGATCCGCCGATAGCCGTCGTTGTAGATTTGTGTGAGCTGCGGCCCCCAAAGCAGCACCATGGGGAACGGGTGGGCCAGAAGCATGTCCACGGTGCTTTGCAGGCATGGCGGCCACCCGTCCATCGGCCCGAGAGCCGTCCGCGACCAGTCCAACGAACGGACCAGGCCGTGCATTTCGCCGGAGGAAACAACAGAATCGGCGGACAACGTCTCAAACATAGGTTACTGAACCGAAGTGGAAGAATAGTTCGATTTGGGCCGGCCGCATGCCGTGCCGGAATTCCGAGGTCATTCTATCGCCCTGTTACGTGCGAGCAAACGGATTTTGCCGGATGGTAGCGGGTCATTTCGGAAAGACAGGTGCCACAGGTCGCGGTACGCCGAGACCTGTGCTTCGGGATTCCGCAAAAGCACAGGTCTGCGAGTACGCCGATCTGTGGCACGTGGCACCGCAATCGACCCAAGGTGATCGCATTTGGGTCTGGCTCTCTCGCCCGGTATCCCGGGAGAGGGTTCTGCGCTGCCGGCGTCGTTGTACGAGGCATTCCCCTTCGCGCCGAACCCCCTCCCTAACCCTCCCCCGGCGTACCGGGAGAGGGTACCGGACAAATGCGATCACCCTTGCAACTGCGTCCAGGGAGATCATTTTCTTCAGTGGTGCCGTTGCGTCTTAATAGCGATAAATCGCCGCAAGCCCCTGGTCCGTGGGCATCATTTCCGGCGGGAGCACCAGCACTTCGCCGTCGGCGCGGAGCACCACCTCGGCAATTTCGTCCAGCAGATCGTCCGCGTGCGTGTCGGAGGGCGTCGGCGAGGCGATGCGGCCGGTGATCGGGTCATAGCGGGCGAGGATTTCATGGTCGGAATCAATGAGCAGCGTCTCCACGCGGCCGACGTTCGCGGCCTCGACGACTTCCACCGGTTCATCCGACCCCTTGTGGTGTGCCTTGGCAGCGCGGAATTGGTCGGTCAGGGCTTGCATCCGCGCGCGGACGCCGGGCTCAATGATCGCCCAAGCCTCCTGCCGGAGGCGGTCGGTGCCCAGGCTCTGCGGGTCGTGTTTGATCCCCTCGGGCAGCAGATGCGGATTGTTGCTGATGGCATGGAACTGCGGGTGATAATGCTCGACCGCGCAGAGGATCAACGGCAGCCCCGCGTCCCGCGAGAAGTTTTCCCACACCGCCTTGTCCACCGCGCGGAAGAACGCGTCCAGCGATGCGGGATAGGCGGCGTTGCCCTCGTCGGGCAACTGGGTGGAAGGGGTGTGCAGGTCTTCGGTGGCGCTGATTTGATGGTTCAGACGCATCTTCGAAACGACGCCGGGGTCTTGCGGCAGGTTCCCCGAATCCAGTGGCACGAGCGGCGTGTCCCCCGTCCCCGCGAACATCTGCACGTGCCGCTGGGTTAGTGTGAGCAGGTGGTAGCGCGCATCCGCCTGGAGGATGCGGAGCAGCGGCTTGACGTGGAAGTTGTCGGCGACGTGAACCGCCGGGCGCACCGGCTTGCGCAGGTCGATGACGCTTAGCAGATCTGGCGAGGCGAACACCGCCAGGCCGTCGCGGTCGCCGACCCAAAAGCCGTCATCGGTGCCGACCGAACGCAAATTCTCCAGGATCGGCCCGGTGATGTGGCGCGGGTAATCGCTCGCCAATTGACGCTCGGCCTGGTCCACGAGATCACGATATTCCCGCGGATTCTGGGCCGCGGGCGGCTTGGCCCGCTGCATGGGCATATAGATCGAAACGCACGGCGGGAAGTGCGGGTCGAGCAGTTCCCGAAGCCACGCAGTGTTCGCTAGTCGCATCGTTTCCCCAAAATTGTCCACGGCGGACGTATCAAAAACCTCACCGGGCGCGGGTGGAAACGTCCCGCCGCGGGCTGCTCGCATGTGCGGCGTGCCGCTGGTTGCCGGTGTAATACTTGCTGGTGTCCCGGCGGTCGCCGCGGTGCTTGTTCATGTTCCCGCTGGCCGTCACGGCGCGGTTCACCTCGGTGAGCATGACTTCCGGGACTGCGGGGTTCGTCGGGGAGGGTTGCTGTATTTTGGTGATCGAGCTGCGTCCTCGCTGTTTGCGGTCCTTGCCCCCATGCATTCCGCCGCTCTTTTTTCCCTGCTTCGCCATGGATCGGGCTCCTCAAGGTTTCTTATCCGTTCGGGCGGGTTTCCCGCCGTGGAAAGGGAAAGAGCAACCTCCGTACCGCAATCGGCGTCGGCGGGCTAAGGGGGCGGAGGCGTGGAACGGGGCACGGCGTCGGGGTTTGCGGCAATGCTTCCGAACCCATGTGGCCCCGGCTTTCCTGACGACCAGCGGCGCGCCGCGTGCTGGTATTCAACAGTCTCCTTTTCCGTTTCGAGCGGAGTCCCGGATTGCCTCCCCGGGACTCCGCAGTTTCGGGTTAACGTTTGGCACTACCGACGAGGGTTTGAAATGGCACAACAAGCCGACAACGCCGGGCGCAACGCGTCGCTGGACGAAAAAAAGGGGCGGAGCGCCGGCCGCCAGGCCCGGACGGGACAAGCGGCGCCCGGCAGAGAGCAGATCCGCGACGCGGCGGTGCCCCTCCCCATGAAGGGCAAGACCGGCGGCGCGTCCGGGCGCGAAGGCCACCCCAATCGCCGGGGCGGCGGAGTCGTCAGCCAGGGGGCAGGCGGGGGTGGAGGCGGACCCTCACCCGCGGCCGATAGCTACCTCACGACCGGGCGCAGCAAACGTCCCGCGCGCAAGCGCAAATGACGGGCATTTTGAGTGGTGGATCAGTTTGAAGGGACGGGGGCCACAGGTCACGGTATTCCGAGACCTGTGCTTCTCAACTCGCCCCGACAGCGGGGCTAAATGTATTTCGAGATCATCGCCTCAAACGCTCTTAGATCGAAGTTGCTTTTGACAAGGAAGTCGTTCGCGCCCTTTTCCACGGCATTCTGGTGGAACTCCGGGTCGGCCACTGCGCTGTGCATGATCACCGGAATCGTCGCGGTTGCCTCGTTGGCGCGGATGAGCCGGAGCACTTCCGCCCCGTTCATCCCCGGCATCATTGCGTCCAGGATGATCAGGTCAGGAATTTCGGTTGCCAGGATGGCCAACGCGGCTTCACCGGTGGGCGCGGAGAGAGTGCGGTGACCCATCCTCTTTAGCACCTTGCATACGATCTCATTGTTGTCGGCGTGGTCATCGACCACCAGCACCGTCTTCATATTCACTCTCGCCGCTGGAAAACCCGAAACACTTTACCCAAATCGCCGGCGGCCGCTACTGCAAACAGCACACTCAGGCAATTAGACAATACGGCTGTCGATAAAAAAGGATTCCCAAATTAGGGATTTTCCCCCTTGCTTCCGAGTCGAACGCAAAGTTATATCCGTTGCAGAGTCTGTGTTTCGTGGTCAGGGTTACGTGCGGCCAAGGAAGGCCCCCCTCCTGCCCAGTCAACAGGCCGGGCTTGAGCCTTGTTTCAAGCCAGGGCAATGCACTTCCAAAATCCAGCGCATGCAGGCCTGCCCGCAGTGCCATGGATTTTTCGCGGTGCGTATATCGTCCCCCGGAGAAACCTGATGAAGGCACAATCCTCCCCCGTCGCGGCGCGCAAGTCGGCTATGGCTCGAAAAAACGGCTCTACTGCTTCCCAAAAAGTAAATAAACCTCGCCCGCGCGGAGGCACCCGCAACGGAAACGGGAATGGCCGGCATGAGGAAGAAGTGCTTACCGACCAGCCTTCCATTGGGGCAATCCTTGCCGCAGCCCCCCGTCAGCGGCACGAGCCCGAGGAGCAGCCGGGACTCGACCGGACTCAACTTCTCGCGGCACTTCTGGCGTTCAAGAAAGGCGATTTTTCGGTACGCCTGCCCATCGACCTCGAGGGGATGGACGGAAAGATCGCAGATACATTCAACGACGTGATCGAGCTCAACGACCGCATGAGCCGCGAGCTCGAGCGGCTGAGCCGGGTGGTAGGCAAAGAAGGCAAGATCGGCCAGCGCGCCTCCATGGGCGAAGTCAGCGGCTCGTGGGATGACTCGGTGTCATCCGTCAACGCGCTCATCAGCGACCTCGTGCATCCGATCAGCGAAACGGCCCGCGTGATCGGTGCCGTGGCCAAGGGCGATCTGTCGCAGGTCATGGCCATGGAGATCGAAGGCCGCCCGCTGGCCGGCGAATTCCTGCGCACCGCCAAGACCGTCAACACCATGGTGGACCAGCTCGGCTCGTTCGCCTCGGAAGTGACGCGCGTGGCCCGCGAAGTGGGCACGGAAGGAAAGCTGGGCGGGCAGGCCAAGGTGAAGGGCGTCGCCGGTACGTGGAAGGATCTGACGGACTCCGTGAACTCGATGGCCGGCAACCTCACGGCGCAGGTGCGCAACATCGCGGACGTGACGAAGGCCGTGGCGGCCGGTGACCTGTCGAAGAAGATCACC
>JAQGHP010000395.1 GCA_028288775.1 Phycisphaerales bacterium
AAATGATCTCGCCGAAACGGTCACGCACCCAGGATGCGCGATCGGGATGAACCCCGTTGGTGCCGCGGGCCGTGTGGGATAGGATGTCGCGGGCGCGGCGCGCGTGCCGCCCGTGCCGTTTCATCCTACTTCAAGGGCAGCCATGAGCATCTCCCCATTGGCCGGCAAGCCGGCCCCTGCGAACCTCCTCATCGACGTGACAAGCTTGCTTGCCGCGTACGAAGAGCGGACGCCGGATTTGTCCGACCCGCAGCAGCTCGTGAGCTTCGGCACCAGCGGGCATCGCGGCACGCCGCTGGATGGGTCGTTCACCGAAGCACACATCCTGGCCATCACGCAGGCAATCTGCGATTACCGGCGCGACAAGGGCATCGACGGCCCGCTGATCATGGGTAAGGACACGCATGCGGTCTCCACGCCCGCGCAGCACACGGCGATTGAGGTGTTGGCCGCCAACGGCGTCGAGACGGTCTTGCAGAGGGACGAAGGCTTTACGCCGACGCCGGTGATATCGCATGCAATCCTCGCGTACAACCGCGGACGCAAGGAGCATCTGGCGGACGGCGTGGTGATTACCCCCTCGCACAATCCGCCGCGTGACGGCGGGTTCAAGTACAACCCCACCAACGGCGGGCCCGCGGACGTGGACGTCACGCAGTGGGTTCAGGACCGTGCCAACGCGCTACTCCGCGCCGGCAACCGTGACGTAAAGCGCCTCGCCTACGAGCAGGCCCTGCGCGCCCCGACGACGCACGCGCGCGACCTCGTCGGCCCTTACGTGAATGACCTGCACTCCGTCATCGACATGGACGCGATCCGCAAAGCGGGTGTGTCCATCGGCGCAGACCCGCTCGGCGGCGCGAGCCTCGCCTACTGGCAGCCCATCAAAGAACGCTACGGCCTGGACATTACCGTTGTGAACAAGGCCGTCGATCCGACTTTTTCGTTCATGACCGTTGACCATGACGGGCAGATCCGCATGGACTGCTCGAGCCCCTACGCGATGGCCAAGCTCATCGCGCTCAAGGACGATTACCGCGTCGCCTTCGGCAACGACCCCGACTCCGACCGCCACGGCATCGTCACCCCGTCCGCGGGTTTGATGAACCCGAATCACTACATCGCAGCGGCAGTGCGTTACCTGTTCACCCACCGCCCGAACTGGCGGCCGGACGCGGGCATCGGCAAGACGCTGGTCAGCAGCGGGATCATCGACCGCGTGGCCGCCTCGATCGGGCGAAAACTGGCGGAAGTGCCGGTGGGC
Source organism: Phycisphaerales bacterium (assembly GCA_028288775.1). Taxonomy (GTDB): domain Bacteria; phylum Planctomycetota; class Phycisphaerae; order Tepidisphaerales; family Tepidisphaeraceae; genus RYN-428. The sequence continues at coordinate 1,265 of JAQGHP010000395.1, forward strand.
TTCAAGTGGTTCGTGGACGGGCTGTTCGACGGATCGCTCGGTTTCGGCGGCGAAGAAAGCGCCGGCGCGAGCTTCCTCCGCCGCGACGGGTCGGTATGGAGCACGGACAAGGACGGGATCATCATGGATCTGCTCGCCGCGGAGATGACCGCAATTACCGGCAAAGACCCCGGCGAGCATTTCCGCGAGATCGCCGGGCAGTTCGGCATGCCCTACTACGCCCGCTCCGACGAGCCCGCGACCCCCGCACAAAAGGCCGTGCTCAAGAAGCTCTCGCCCGAAGCGGTGGGGGAGACGATGCTTGCCGGCGAGCCGATCACCGCCCGCCTCACCCGCGCCCCCGGCAACAACGCTCCCGTAGGCGGCCTGAAGGTGACGGCCGCGAACGGCTGGTTCGCCGCCCGCCCCTCGGGCACGGAAAATGTGTACAAGATTTATGCTGAAAGCTTCAAGAGCCCGGAGCACTTGGAACAAATCCGTTCGGACGCGCGACAGATCGTCGCGCGGGCGCTGGCAGGGGCATGAGGAAATCCGAGTTCCGAATCCCCGAAATCCGAACGCCGCGGTTGCGGAAATCCGAATTCCGAAACCCGAAATCCGAATCAAATCCGAATGACCAATTCAGAAATCAGAGGGAGCCACGAATGCACACGAATGAATTCAGTTTTATTCGTGTGCATTCGTGGCTCCCGTCTTTCTTCGCCGCTTCGTTGTAAAGCCATGTAGGGTGGGTGTACTCGCCCACCGTTTTTGCCCGGGGGCTTTCGGTGGGATGAGACGGTGGGCGAGTACACCCACCCTACATCAGAGTTCTCTCCGCGTTTCCTCTCTGTGGTCTTTGTGGCCTCTGTGGTCTCTGTGATGTTTTCTTCGGATTTCGGACTTCGGATTTGATTCGGGTTTCGGGGATTCGGTTTTCGGATTTCAAACCTGCCATTTCCAATTCTTGATTTCCGGCATGTCGTCGCCGTGCTCGTGGATGTAGCGCTTGTGCTCGATCAGTTTGTCGCGGATTTCCTGTTTCGCGTAGGCGGCGCTGGCGCCCAGCTTTGAAACGCGGTCGATCACGTCGCCAACGAGGTGGAAGCGGTCGAGGTCGTTGAGCACGACCATGTCGAACGGCGTGGTCGTCGTGCCCTCTTCCTTGTAGCCGCGGACGTGGAGGTTGTCGTGGTTTGTGCGGCGATAAGTCAGGCGGTGGATCAGCCAGGGGTAGCCGTGGTAGGCGAAGATGACGGGTTTGTCTTTGGTGAAGAGTATGTCGAAGTCCATGTCGCTCAGCCCGTGCGGGTGCTCATCGGCGGGTTGGAGCTTCATCAGGTCCACCACGTTGATCACGCGCACTTTCAAGTCGTGAAAGTGCGTGCGGAGGAACGACACCGCGGCCAAAGTTTCGACGGTGGGAACGTCGCCGCAGCAGGCCATTACCACGTCCGGTTCGCCGCCCTTGTCGTTGCTCGCCCATTCCCAGATGCCGATGCCGGCGGTGCAGTGGCGGACGGCGGATTCCATGTCCAGCCATTGCGGCGACGGCTGCTTGCCCGCCACGATCACGTTCACATAGTTGCGGCTGCGCAGGCAATGGTCCGTCACCGAGAGCAGACAATTCGCATCGGGCGGAAGATAGACACGGATGACGTCCGCCTTCTTGTTCACCACGTGGTCGATGAAGCCGGGGTCCTGGTGGGAGAAGCCGTTGTGGTCCTGCCGCCAAACGTGGCTGGAGAGCATGTAATTCAGCGAGGCGATCGGCCGCCGCCACGGAATGTGGCGCGTGACCTTCAGCCACTTCGCGTGCTGGTTGAACATCGAATCGATGATGTGGATGAACGCCTCGTAGCAACTGAAGATGCCGTGTCGGCCGGTGAGCAGGTATCCCTCGAGCCAGCCTTCGCACTGGTGCTCGCTGAGCATTTCCATCACGCGGCCGGTGGGCGAGACGTGATCATCCGTGGGCAGAATCTCGGCGACCAGCGTGCGGTCGGTGACTTCGAAGACCGCGCCCAGGCGGTTGGAAGCGGTCTCGTCGGGGCTGAAGAGGCGGAAATTTTTCGAAGCGTCGTTGAGCGTGAAGACGTCGCGGAGGAACTGCCCCTGGACCTTGGTCGCCTCGGCATTCACCGCGCCAGGCGCGGGGATGGGGACCAGGTACTTGCGGAAATC
>JAQGHP010000417.1 GCA_028288775.1 Phycisphaerales bacterium
ATGTTTTCTGCTACTATCGGACCTGCCGTGGAATTTCCTCAAAAGATGTGGGGAAAGATGAGAGTACGCCCACCCTACATGGTTTGGAATTCCGGCGCAATTCGACGTTCCGTCCCTCGCCCTATCCTTCTCCCCCAGTACGGGAGACAGGGGACCAGAGCGGGGCGACGGGAAAAAATGCGAAAATTCGATACATGACAAGCGGTCATTCAACCAACTTCCTCTTTCGTCCAATGCGATGCGCGGGCTTGTTTTTCCTGCTCATCGTCGCACCCTCCATTGCCTCCGCGCATCCGCTTTCCCAAGGCGCGCTGGACGTGGTCGTTCACTCGGACAGGGTAAGTATCCGCGCGCGGGTGACGGTCGAGGAGGTTTCCGTCACCAACTCCGCCACTACGCCGGGCGCGCCGCCGGGGCCGTGGGCGGCGACGGGACAGGCGGCGTTCGAGCAGCACGCGGCGTACCTTGCCGCCCACCTGCACGTCCTGGCGGACGGTAAGCCGCTGGCGGGCGGGGTTGCCAAGGTGCAGCAACCCGACGACGCGGTTCCGGACCTGAACCAGCACGCGATTTATGATTTGGAGTACGGCTTCCCCGCCGCCTCCGGCAAGCCTGCCCGCATTGAAATCCGCAACGACGTCCTGTCGGACGGCAGCTTCGCGCCGGGATCGAAGTGGGAGGCCACATACGTAACGCGTATCGGCGTCGAAGCCCGCGCTCCGATGGAAGGGCTGCTTCTCACGTCCGAGCGGCCGATCGTGTTCGATTGTGCCGGGCCGGCTTCTTCGTCCGCGGGGGGCGCGGGAATGGGATCCGCCCGCGCGGATCAGCCGCGGATGGCGAAGGAGTATTTCCTCCACGGCGTCCATCACATTCTCACCGGCTACGACCATCTCCTGTTCATCAGCGCCCTGGTCCTCGCGGCCACGACGCTATGGGACCTTGTGAAAGTAGTAACAGCATTCACTCTCGCGCACACGCTGACGCTCACGCTCGCCGCGTTGAATCTGGTGCATCTCTCCGAGCACGTAGTGGAGCCGCTGATCGCCGGGAGCATCGTGTTCGTCGCGGTGCAGAACGTGTTCTGGCCCCGGCGCGCCCGGGGTTGGGGGCGGCTGGGGGCCGCGTTCTTCTTCGGGCTTTTCCACGGCCTGGGCTTCGCCGGCGGCCTGCTGGACGCGATGCGGGAGATGCACGGCACGACCATTCTGCTGGCGATTGCCGCGTTCAGTGTTGGGGTGGAGGCGGGGCACCAGATGGTGGTGCTGCCATTGTTCGCAACGTTGAAGCTTGCCCGCCAGACGCGTCCCGACGCCCTCGCTCGCGAGCGGCTATCGATGGCGGCGCAGCGACTCGGTTCCATCGGGATTTCGCTCGCCGGGTTGTTTTATTTGTTCGTCGCGCTGCGGTTCAGTTTCGTGCCGGGGGCGGCCGCGCCGTGACGGCGGAGGCGTGCCGACCCGTAGCGATCCCCCTGCGCCTTGAGTATGAACCGCGACGCGGATAACCGCGAAGCCGCGAAGATCGCGAAGACAGACGCGAAGGAAAGCGGGGGAGGGATGTCGCCACAGATGAAGACGGATAAGACGCGGGGCAAAATTCTAACGTGACACGGGCGTCCCGCCCGTGCTCGGTGCGTAGAAATAGCGAAGGCTTTTTTGCAACGAAATTCCGCGGAACTTCCAGCACGTCTAGCATGGGCGGGACGCCCATGTCACGAACGACGTAAAGCCGACCAACATGGCGGAGTTCCGCCCACGGTCGGGCCACCCGTGCCACGGCGCGGGTCTCGGCGCAAGGGACTCGACGAATATGCGAGGATCGCTTTTGGTGGCGGGGCGTCTCGTTGGTCTGTGATGGCTTCCCCGGTGCCCGTCACCCGGTACAATGGCTGGCGTCGCCGGTTGTATGTCTATTGCGGTGCATGCTTCATCGGCGGCGGACGTCGATCATCAGGGCCGTGGCTTCCAGGAATTCATTCAAGGAGATCCAACCGATGGGGAACCGAATTGCCAAACCGTTGCTCGCGGCTATCGTCGCGGCGGTGCTTTCGCCCGCGGCGTTTTCGCATAATGGGCCGGGGACCGAGCACCTGACCGCCCCGCGTGATGCCAAGTGCGTGACGGACAAGGTGCGCACCGGGACGGGCGCCGACATGTATGAGAGCGTGCCGGGGTGGTGCCAGATGCCCGAAGGGCGCAAGAACCTGGGCGCGACGCACGGCGGGGTGGTCGTCGATAAGCAGGGCCACATCTATTTCAGCATGGACGCCGGGCCGCAGGGAATGCTCGAGTATTCGCCGGATGGGAAATTCGTCCGCGGCTTTGCCGAGAAGTTCGTCGGCATGCATGGCCTTTGCCTGCATGAGGAGAACGGCGAAGAGTTCCTCTACGCCGCCCATCTCGCGGGCCGGCAGGCTGTGAAGATGAAGCTCAACGGCACCGTCGTCTGGACAATCCCATGGCCCGAGATATCGGGCAAGTACCAGAAGCGCGACCAGTACAGCCCGACGGGCATCGCGGTCGGGCCCAACGGCCACGTGTACGTGGCGGACGGGTACGGGCAGAACTGGGTACACGAGTACGATGAGAATCAAAAGTACGTCCGCAGCTTCGGCGGACCTGGCTCGGAGCCGGGGAAATTCAACACCTGCCACGGCATCGCCCTCGACACGCGGGGCGAAAAGCCGCTGCTGCTGATCTGCGACCGCGCGAATCGCAGGCTCCAGCACTTCGATCTCGACGGCAAATTCGTGGAGGTGGTGACGGAGGGCCTGCGGCTGCCGTGCTCGATGTCGTTCCACGGGGATAAGGTTGCGGTTGGGGAGCTCGAAGGCCGCGTGGCGATCATTGACGCGAAAGGGAAGGTAATTTCCACGCTGGGCGACAACCCGGACGTGAAACAGCGCGCCAACTACAAAGTCCCACCTGATCAGTGGAAGGAAGGCATCTTCAACGCCGCCCACGGCGTTTCCTACGACAAGGACGGCAACCTCTACGTGGAAGATTGGAATGAGTCCGGCCGCATTAGCCGGATGAATCTGGTGAAGGATCAGGCCCGCGCCGAATAATGACGCATTGCAGGCGGACCCGACCATAGAAACCCGCGGCCCGATTGGGCCGCGGGTTTTTCGATTGTTGGAAATCCGACACTCCTCCTTCGCTACCGCCACCGAGATTTTTTGAAAAGCTTCCGCGGAACGAAATCTCTGGATGCGCAGAATTCCGAGCAATTCGAACGCCTCCGCACGTCGGTTGCAGCCGCTCTCGTAAGCCCCGGGGTTTTGTTTTCCCCGGCGGGACGAAAGGAGCCGACGCCATGCCATATGCAGTTCGTCATCGGAAGCAGATTCAGGCCGTGAGCGGGTTGGACGTGGTCGCGGGGATCTGGCTGCTCATCAGTCCGTGGGTGCTGCGGTTCGCCTCGCACGCCGCGAGTGCCCCGGCGAACGACGTGGTATTCGGGGTGATGATTGCGGCGCTGGCGTTGATCCGCGCCAGCGGGGCGTATGACGCGGCGTGGATCAGTTGGGTGAACGCCGTGCTGGGCCTTTGGGTGATGATCTCGCCTTGGGTCCTGAGGTACGCGCACAATCGGGTCGCGATGTGGGACAACGTGATCGTCGGCATGGTGGTCATCGTGCTGGCGTGCTGGAGTGCGCTCGCCACCGAAAGTGAGATGGGCGATTCGGAGCGGGAGAGGCGCGATGTTCGGTGAGAACTTTGGGACTTTCATAGCAGCCTGAAAGGCTGCACCACAAGCGCCGTATTGCGCACGCGCGTTTAGTGATAATACCCGGGCGATTCGGGGTAGTGCTCCGGCAGGGGCTTGTCGGGTGTCGGAGGGCGGGGCGGGGGGAGGACGTAGCGCGGCTCGCCGCGGGGGTTGACGCCGGGGGGATGGTTGCGGGTGAAGTAGTCGGAATTGATCAGCACGATCGCGATGCCCAGCCAGACGAAGCCGGCGGCGGCAAAAATCGACGTGAGCTTGGTGCCGTACTTCACGTGCATGAAGAACAGCAGGATGAGCCCGGCCTTCGTGATTGCCACGGCCAGGGCGATCGCGGTGTTCCACCCGCTCCCCAGATGGTGGGCCTGGGTGAAGCTGTCGATGTCGATGAACGCGAAGCAGACCGTGACGAGCAGCAGCGCCATCAGGACGAGCAGCACGCTCACGTAAACTCGCGGCGGGACAATGTGCTCTTGAGATTCGGCCATAACGCCCAGCAGTTAAGGGTTTCGCAGCAGGTAGAGAATCGGGAAAAGGAAGACCCACACCGTGTCAACGAAGTGCCAGTACAGCCCCGTAATCTCGACCGGGTTGTGATACTCGGCGGAGAATTTCCCGCGCCTGGCCATCCAAACCAGCCAACTCAATAGCGCGATGCCGATCACCATATGCGTGGCGTGGATGCCGGTCATGATGAAATAGAACATCATGAACTGCTCTTCCTGGGGGCTGCGCCGGTGAGTCTCGCCGCGGTTTTTTGCGACGGGCGAGATCCAGTGCTCGAAGGATTCGAACGCGCGGGCGAATCCGCTCTGGGCCGATTCGGACGGCTTTTCCATTTTGAACGCGACGCCGGGGACGAGGCCGTCCTCGTATTCCAGGTAGTATTCCGTGCCCTTGATGACCAGGAAGAGCGTGCCCAGCACGATCGTCCAGAGCAGATTGCGGATGAGAGTCTTGATTTGCCCGGTGGCCGCGGCGTGGACGCCCATCGCCATGAAGAAGCTGCTGATCAGCAGGACGGCGGTGTTGATCGCGCCGAGGTACCATTTCAGCTCGAGGCTTCCCTGCCGATATTGGTCGGGCCAGCGAAGGCGGTAGACGCCGTAGGCGACGAAGATCGCGCCGAAGAAGAGAATCTCCGTCGAGAGGAACGCCCACATGCCCAGGGTGGACGCCTCGCGCTGCTGGGCGACGTCTTCGAATTGGTGCGCGACCAGCGTGTGCTCGGATGTCAGGGCGTCTTCTGCCATGGGCGATCATTCCTTGCAAGTCGAAATCGTGAGTCGGGGATTTGAGATCTCAAATTGGAAATTTGAAATCTCAGATCCGGGATTCGAAATCTGAAATTTGAGATTCGAAATTTCAAATCTGACATCCGCGACCCGAGGTTTTCCGAATTCAAATTTCATGTCGCGAGTTCTTCGCCACCCGTCTCCCGGGCCTCGGCGGCGGCTACGCTGCCGAGCGAGGCCATCCCCTGCGGGGCCATTTTGTGATACGCGTACGGCTCCTCCGTCACAACGGGCATTTTCTCGAAGTTGTCCTTGGGGGGAGGGGACGTGGTCTGCCATTCCAGGCCCGTCGCGCGCCAGGGATTGGGGCCGGCCAGGCGGCCGTACTTCAGGGACCACATCAAATAAAACAGCGGCAGCACGTACCCGACGGCAAGGATCGACGCCCCGGCGGTGGACAGGACGTTGAAGACCTGAAACTCGGGCGGATACGAATGATATCGCCGGGGCATCCCCAGATAGCCCAGCACGAATTGGGGGAAGAACGTGAGGTTGAACCCGAGGAAAATCGTGGCGGCGGTGATGCGGCCGGCCCACTCGTTGTACATGCGGCCGGTGATCTTCGGCCACCAGAAATGCAACCCGCCGAAGTACGCGATCACCGAGCCGCCGACCATGATGTAATGGAAATGGGCGATGACGAAATACGTGTCGTGTACGTGTACGTCGAAGCCCAGCGTGGCGAGCATCACGCCCGTCAGGCCGCCCAGCGTGAACAATCCGATGAACCCGAGCGCGCAGAGCATCGGCGTGTCGAGCGCGACCGAGCCCTTGTAGAGCGTCGCCGTCCAGTTGAAGACCTTGATGGCGGATGGCACCGCGACCAGAAAGCTCAATAGCGAAAAAGCCATTCCCGCGTAGATGCTGATGTTCGCGACGAACATGTGGTGGGCCCAGACGAGGAACCCGATCATCGCGATGGCGAGGCTGGAGAAGGCGATGAACTCGTATCCGAACGGCCGCTTGCGGGAGAAGCAGGTGACCAGCTCGCTGACCACGCCGAAGGCGGGCAAAATCATGATATACA